>JAEWPQ010000293.1 GCA_023460575.1 Bacillota bacterium | reverse complement strand
CAAATCCCAGAAAATGTATAGGTTGGAAGAATGGCATCTGGATCTAAATTGTTTTTTAAAGAAAATTCCAATGCAAGTTCCGGATATAATGCTTTAAAAGAAGTTTTTCCAGGAATTGCTTTTTTACCTTCTGCACAGGCACAATCTCTTGCTTCAAAATAACGTTCTTTCATTGAAAATATGAAAGTCTCATTGCATTCCTTACATAACCATTTTAAAGGAGCTGTATAATCCGGCATCATAAGATCAAAATCTTTGATATCTCCGCTGCTACTTTGAAATTCGCTTTTTAAGAACATATAACGTTCTGCAGATATTGGTTGCTCACTGGTGCAATTTTTACAACCGTTTATTCCGTGTATCTTATCAAATACAGAAGCAGCATGTAAAGAGCAACATTTTTTACATCTCCATATTATAGGCATTATACGATTATCTGGAAATATGGCATCTGGATTCTTTATTTCATTTGCTTCATATGCCCACTCTTCTGCAACATCTGGATATAGCGCCATAAATGAATCTATTCCTGGTAATGGAAGTTTCTTGGCGCAATAAGGACATGATTTTAAGCCGAATCTTCGCTCTTCTATCTTAGAACTCCAGATATTATTGCAAATTTTACATTTCCATTTAACCTCTAGAGGATGATAAGATAATACCTCTGTTGCTGGAAGGATATTATCTATTGCCCATTCTTCAGCTAATTCTGGATATTCATCAGCAAAACTTTTTTCAAATACTTCTTCACCAAAACAATTGGTACAGTAAGTACTTGTAGGAATAGAATCACCACTCTCCGTCTGCCAAACATTTTTACAGTTTTTGCAATGCCAAGTATTTGTAACATAATACATATTTTTACGCTTACCATTGAATCCTCTTTGCACTCTTAATAATTCAGGCCCCTCAGTTTGAACTTTATTATTAATACAAAGCGGGCATTCGATATCAGTATCTACCTTTGCGTATACGTGTGATGCCCAGACATGCTTTTCTTCTTTTTTACATTGCCAATAAACAATTTCACGTGAATTAGATGAAATTGTATCCAAATCCAGTCGTTTGTTTTTCTCAAAATGCCATTGATTATATGCAATTTTGCTTACTTCCTCTAGTTTCATTTTGTGCTACTCCTAAATTTTGTCGAACAAGTCATTTAAAACAGAAAAATTAGTTTTATCATCTTCTTTCTTCTTTATGGCCAAAAGTATGGAATCTTGATCTTGAATAACATTTTTGAATCCTTCCGGAGATATAATCTGATCTCCTCCATCTAATAATCTGTTTTTACGTAATAGTTCATTCGCAATTTCCGGATACACGTGTACTTTCAGTACATTGAACATTGTTTCCAGTTTCTTTTTAAGCATCTGATTTTCTTCAAGTAATTCATTTTGAGTATTATGTAGTTGCTCGATTTTCTTCTCGTCTTTACTGTTTACATCTCTTAATTTCTTTAATTCTTTAGTGACAGATTGAGCCTTTTTTATATTATCAACTGCATAATCACAAATATCAGAGTAATAAACATCTCTTTCTGCTAAAGCACTTCGTAAACTATAAATATCATTGTTCCTTTTAAGGAAGTCATTAATATCAAGACTTTGAAATACAATCGTATTATTGTCTAAAGATTGGGTGATTTGATTACTCCCTTTTAATTCTTTGATATAGTTGACTACTTCCTTGTTACGTCTAAGATCGTATTCTTTTATTGATAGCCCTTTTTCTTCAAGATAAGAGGCTATCATTGCATATTTTAGCTTTTGTGGATTTCTATCACATCGTTCAATCCAGTATTCATCAATTATAGGTAATATATTTTCATTGTTTTTCTTTGGACGTGCCATGGTTATTCCTCCTCTCCTCTTCCCAGCCTTTTACCAATTTTTGCATATAATAAGATTCGTACTGATTAGAACTTGCTTCTAATCGCATATAAGCCGATTTTACATCTTCTTCATAACCCATGTTTTTCCGGTACTTTTCAAGGCTGTTAATAAAAAATTGAAGTTCTTTATCTATTTTAGATTTGTAAAGATCATCGTTATCTAAAAAGTATGACATATGATTTTTTCGATAATATGGGCAATTATAACAGTAACCAATTTCTCCGTTGTCCCCTACTACTTTTTTACAATCAGAGATATCAAAATTAGCAAAGGCAATGGAATAACATCGTCCAGAATTTTCAAGTTCAACATAAGTATTTCTTTGTCCGATTTTTGCTGATGGATAATAATTAGTACCTAAGATATATTCACTGTTTTCTTCTAGCATTGATTTGTATTTCATATAAGTACGGCATTCAATCATATTACTTAAATTGGCATAATAATGTGAGCTAATATCAATATTTGCATGTCCAGCAAGGAGCATTGCCATAGTAGGAGTTCCACCTTCCGCTATGATATTGATCATTGCAATATGCCTGGTATCTCCAAGATAAATGTATTCAATGTCATTATCTCCAAGAGTGTATTCAATTGTATCATGCCCTTTTATCACCTGAAAGTGCAGCATTATTGATAGTATTTCATGATAAAACAGACGCAAGCAACAACTTAAATTTACATAAGTGTAAAAACGACTATTTTTATGTTTAGGTTGCCTGAATTTTGCAAAATGTGGCTCTGTACGAAATAATGTATCGAGATCATTTGCTTCATATATTTTTGTTAAGTCAATATATCGTTTAATTTCTTCCTTAAGTGAATCAGGGATTGTATACAACACCTCTACATAATCCTGATTGATGTTATAATGAACTTTTCCTCCGGAACCCTTTAACTTATTTCGTCTTAA
>JAEWPQ010000292.1 GCA_023460575.1 Bacillota bacterium | reverse complement strand
TAATTTCCGTATTCATACTATAATAGTTTGGAAAAATAATGTGAGGAAGCTGTATATGAGAGTAATTGCCGGAAAAGCCAGAAGGCTTATATTAAAGACAATAGAAGGTCTGGATACGAGACCGACTACAGACAGAATAAAAGAAACACTTTTTAATATGATTCATGACAGTATTACGGACTGCTGTTTTCTGGATTTATTCTCCGGAAGCGGTGCTATCGCAATAGAGGCTTTAAGCAGAGGGGCAAAGATGGCAGTTATGGTGGAACAAAATCCAAAAGCTGCTGAATGCATACGGGAGAATTTGAAGACAACCAGGCTGGAACCCGATGCAGTGGTGATGAACTGTGATGTTCTTACTGCACTAAAGCGGATGGATGACAAAAATTATGAGTTTGATGTTGTATTTATGGATCCCCCTTACCGTATGGAATGGGAGAAAAAAGTCCTGGAATATTTTAGAGATTCATCTCTGATCGGAGAAGAAACCACCATCATTATCGAAGCTTCCCTGGATACGGATTTTGATTATCTTAAGTCTATGGGATATGAAATTATGAAAGAGAAAATTTACAAAACAAATAAGCATGTGTTTGTTGGAAAAACAGGAAAAGAATAAATAAAAGGAAGAAACAATATGAGAAAAGCAGTATATCCGGGAAGCTTTGATCCTGTGACCTTTGGTCATCTTGATATCATTGAGCGCTCGGCAAGAATGTGTGACCATTTAATTATCGGGGTTTTAAATAATTATTCAAAAACTCCGTTGTTTTCTGTAGAAGAACGTGTTAATATGTTAAAGAGCTTAACTGGTGATTTTCCTAATGTAGAAGTGAAATCTTTCGGTGGGCTGATGATAGATTTTGTACGAGCCAATCAGGCGGATGCGGTAATCCGCGGGCTTCGCGCTGTAACAGATTTTGAATACGAATTGCAGATTGCACAGACAAACCGGGTGATTGCACCAGAGGTGGATACTGTGTTTTTAACAACGAATTTAAAGTATTCTTATTTAAGTTCCAGCATTGTGAAAGAGATTGCCTCTTATGGCGGTGAGATAAGCGCGTTTGTGCCAGAGGATATTGCAGAACGTGTAAGGAAGAAAATAGAAGACAGAACCAAATAAAGCAAGGAGTGTCCGTATTATGATGAGCAGAATTGAACAGTTAATCGGTGAAATCGAAGAATATATTGACAGTTGTAAGTACCAGCCCCTTTCTAACAGCAAGATTGTGGTAAACAGAGATGAACTGGAAGAGCTGCTGGTGGAACTGCGCCTTCGGATTCCGGATGAGATCAAGCAGTACCAGAAGATTATCAGCAACAGGGATGCCATCATGGGCGAAGCACGTCAGCAGGCCGATTCCATTCTGGCCCAGGCCAATGCCCAGACCAATGAACTGGTGAATGAACACGAGATTATGCAGAAAGCGTACGCCCAGGCCAATGAGATTATTGAACAGGCTCAGGTTCAGGCACAGCAGATCGTTGAACAGGCAGTTACCGATGCGAACGGCATCCGTCAAAGCTCTGTTCAGTATACAGATGATATGTTAAAGAGTCTGCAGACCATAATCAGTCACTCTATGGAGGGCGCACAGGGGCGTTTTGATGCTTTTATGACTTCCATGCAGTCAAGCTATGATATTGTTTCCTCAAACCGTCAGGAACTGACAGGGGCTGTTATGCAGACGGCAGAAGGACCGCAAAACGGGTCAGTAGAATAAACAGTAGGATTGTCAGGAGAGTATGTATTGCTTTCCATGCTACATAGTGCCGGATGGATAATCCGGCATTTTTTATGACACTCTTTGTCTGAAAGACACCGGATATTCCACCGAAGGCAGTAACAGCACTGATCCATAAACCTCCCATAGTGCCTGAAAATACACGGGAAACCGCCTGGATTCCTGTTGTGATCTCCACAAATCCAAGAATGACAGCCTTATTTACCGGACGAAGGAAGGAAAGTTCTGTAATATAAAAAGCCAGGATGGAAAAAAGCATAATATATCCGCCGATTTTTACCATTACCTCGCAGGAGTCCATAAGGCTTTCATCAAAGGACTTTACTGATTTTTCAGAAACCGGCATGGAGCGAAACGGACGTTCCACCTGATAACGGAAACGGGCTGCAAGTGCTACCGGTATGACTGGGGCATAAATGCAAAGCAGGAGAATCCAGACCGGAACAGTTTTTGGCAGACCAGAGGCTGCATATCCTAAAACGAACATTGGACTGGGGTGATTGCAGATCGCTAATAAGTATTTCCCTTCTTGTTGTGTGATCCGGTTTTCATCCATAAATTCGCTGCAGGTCCTGGCGCCCATGGGATAACCGCAGAGTAATCCGGAGATAAAGGTGTAACTCCCGGCATCTGACAAGCAAAAGAAACGGTTCAGAAGCTGCCTGACCGGAAGAATCAGTATATGAATGGCATTTAGGGAAACAATTACATTGGAACAGATCATAAACGGGAGAAGTGTGGGTACTACCACGCTGCCCCAGAGAATCAGTCCGCTTCTGGCTCCTTCAAATGCAGTATCATGAAAAAGGAGCAGCAGAAAAAGCGCGGCTACAGAAAGAAGGCGGAAAAAGGATTTTTTCATAGGAACCTGAATAGATTGTTTTATACAATTATATTGAGAAGGCAAGATTGATATGATGGTGATTGTTTTTTTAATCCTGATCCTTTCCGTATTTCATGTGACCATGATTGATTATCTTTATAATAATCCCACGTTCTATCAGCTGGATGCCTACACATGGGAGAGTGATGATTTCAGAAGTATGCAGCTTGGGGAAATAGTGGCTGACTTAAAGGAGATCGACTATGACACCCTTACGTCCCTGATGGTGGAGCACCAGTATGATTTAACAAAGGTGAAGGATTCAACTGTTCATACCGGCAGAATTTTAAAGGTAAAGCCTGCGGAATACCGGAAGTTAAAGAAGGCCTATGAAACCATACTGGGTGATTTAAAATATTTTCCGGTTCCTGAAAATGCCACTCAAGATTTTCCGGATGTGAAATTTCAAAATGGCTGGATGGAAAGCCGCTCCTATGGCGGAGAACGGGGGCATGAAGGCTGTGATGTGATGGGAAATACAAAACCCAGAGGAACCTATCCCATTATCAGTATCAGTGACGGAGTAGTGGAAAAGGTGGGCTGGCTGGAAAAAGGCGGCTGGCGGCTGGGGATACGGGCTCCGGGAGGAGCATATTTATATTACGCCCATCTCTATGGTTACAGCAGAGAGTGGAAAAAAGGGGATAAGGTGAATGCGGGAGAGCTGCTGGGATTCATGGGAGATACCGGATACAGTAAGGTAGAAGGAACCACAGGGAATTTCGACGTACACCTTCACCTTGGAATCTATATCCGGACGGACCACAACGAGGAGATGAGTGTTAACCCCTACTGGGTATTAAAATACCTGGAGAAATACCGGTTGAAATATTCATATTAGTATATTAAGATTGCTTACATAGAGATGAAATGGGAGTAAAAAAGTGAAAGAAATCAAGATTTCGGAAGAATTTTTAAGCAGAATGAGGGACTTGCTGGGAGAAGAATTTGAGGCTTATATAAAAAGCTTTGATGAAGAACGGCTATATGGTCTGCGTGTCAATACGTTAAAGGTTTCCCCTGAAGAGTTTGTTAAGATGACATTATTAAGGCTTCAGCCTGTTTCCTGGGTAAACAATGGATTTTATTATGAGGGAGAGGAACGTCCTGCAAAAGATCCGTATTATTATGCCGGACTTTACTATCTTCAGGAGCCCAGCGCCATGACACCGGCTCATATGCTTCCGGTCGTGCCGGGAGATAAGGTTCTGGATCTTTGTGCTGCGCCGGGAGGCAAAAGCACAGAGCTTGGTGCTAAACTAAAGGGTAAGGGAATTTTAGTATCCAACGATATCAGCAATTCCAGGGCACGGGCTCTGCTGAAAAACCTGGAGCTGTGGGGAATAGAAAATATCTGTGTCACCAGCGAGGAACCCCAGAAATTAAAAGCGGCATTTGGCAGCTTTTTTGATAAGATTCTCGTGGATGCGCCCTGCTCCGGAGAAGGAATGTTCCGTAAAGACGCAGATATGGTGAAAAGCTATGAAGAGCATGGACCGGAATACTATGCAGCGATCCAGAAAGAAATTGTGGGACATGCGGTTGATATGCTGGCTCCCGGGGGACTTATGATGTATTCCACCTGTACCTTCTCTGTCTGTGAAAATGAAGATATTATCCGTCTGATTCTGGATAATCATGAGGATACGGAACTGGTGAAACTGCCGTTATTCGAGGGAGCATCAGACGGGATCGGCCTTTCAGGCTGCCTGCGTCTGTTTCCTCATAAAATTAAGGGAGAAGGCCATTTTATGGCACTTTTAAAGAAAAAGAGCGGACAGGTTCCGGCAGAGATGTCAAAATCGGGAAGCAAAAAGGAAAAAGCACTTCCGGAGGAACTTTCTAAGTTTCTTTCCATGATATCAAAACCTCTCATCAGCTCCCGTATTGAGATAAAGAATGACTGTGTCTATTATCTTCCGGAATATTTTCCGGAAAATGGAGGAAAACTTCGTTATCTGCGTACAGGTCTTTGCCTTGGTGAGATGAAAAAAGAACGTTTTGAACCTTCTCAGGCACTGGCTCAGTCTTTAAAAATGGAAGAATTTAAGCAGACCATCTCTTTTAAAAAGGAAGACGAAAGAGTGATCCGGTATTTAAAAGGTGAGACTGTTTTTTTAACAGAATCAGAAGGAAGCAAAAAAGGCTGGTGCTTAATCTGTGTAGACGGGTTCCCTCTGGGATTTGCAAAAGGCAACGGGGATACATTAAAAAATAAATACTATCCGGGATGGCGGTGGCAGTGATGAAAGAAATCCGATTAGATAAATATTTAGCAGAAATGGGAGAAGGGACCAGAAGTCAGATCAAAGAGATGGCCAGAAAAGGCAGGATTACTGTTGATGGAATTCCCGAGAAAAAATCGGAACGTAAAATCATACCGGACCAGAATACCATTGCTGTTGACGGGAGAAATATCTCTTATGCTGAATTTGAATATTATATGCTGTGCAAGCCACAGGGGGTTGTATCGGCTACCGAAGATAAGCGGTATCAGACAGTCATAGATTTGATTGAAGATCGAAAACGGGGAGATTTGTTCCCGGTAGGAAGACTGGATATAGATACGGAGGGACTTCTTCTTATTACGAATGACGGAGATCTGGCGCATCAGCTCCTGTCTCCCAAAAAGCATGT
>JAEWPQ010000291.1 GCA_023460575.1 Bacillota bacterium | reverse complement strand
TATGGCTGGTGATATAGGTAGGGTCACCTGACATAATATACCCCACAATCTGGTTAACCGGATTATAGCCTTTTTCTGTGAGGGCAATATAAACCTGTTCCAGTACCTGACTTACGTCCAGCTTATTTTCCTGGACTGCTTTAAAAAATTGTGTATTATGAATATCGCCCATGTTTCTCACGTCCTTTAACTGTTCTCCTTTATTTTAAACCATAATCATGGATTCGGCAAGTCAAAAATTATTTTTGTCTCTTAACATTTTAAAAATATAATCTCATCTGTCAGCATTTTCCATAAAGTTCCCTTTATCATCGTGCCTTTTATGCCTTCTTCAAAAGGGACTGCCGCTTTCATATATTCTTTCGTATGACCGATAATATAGCGTTTTCCTTCCGTCTCATATTCCTCTTCCATGAGCACTTCGGTCTGGCTGCCCAAATGGGATTTCCGGTAGTAAAGTGACATCTCCTGTTCCAGGGTAAGAAGTTCACTGCTTCGCTCCGCCTTCACAGATTCCGGAATCTGATCCGGCATATCTGCCGCTCTGGTTCCGTTCCTGACAGAATATTTAAACACATGCATTTCGTAAAACTGCAGCTTTTTTAAATACTCTCTGGTTGTTTCAAATTCTTCTTTGGTTTCTCCTGGAAACCCTACTATGATATCGGTTGTAATCACAGGATTCTTAAATGCACTGCGAAGCAGCTCACAGCCCTTTAAATACTCTTCCGTCGTATATCTCCGGTTCATGCGCTTTAAGGTCGCATCACAGCCGCTTTGCAGCGACAAATGAAAATGAGGGCAGATCTTTTCAAGACCTGCAAGAGTACCTGCAAATTCTTCCGTTATAATCCTTGGTTCCAATGAACCAAGACGGATCCGTCTGATTTGTGGAATCTCATGTACTTTTATAATTAAATCCAGCAGGCCGATTCGCTCCTGTTCCGGAAAATCCATACCGTAAGAGCTCAAATGGATTCCGGTTAAAACGGCTTCTTCATATCCAAGAGCAGCCAGCCTTCTGATCTCTTCTACCACTTCCTGGGGTTTTCTGCTTCTGACGCGGCCTCTGGTGAAGGGAATGATACAATAGCTGCAGAACTGGTTGCAGCCGTCCTGTACCTTCACAAATGCCCTTGTGTGATCACCAGGCCTGCTGATGGATAGATTCTCATATTCAGCAGTATGGCTGATGTCAATTACCGTTTCTTCCTCTGTCACTTTATTCTGTGCAAAGTAATCTTCCAGAATGGAAACCAGCTCTGTTTTCTTATTATTTCCTATTACCAGGTCCACTGCTTCATCTTTTTTCAGTTCTTCACCTGCTGCCTGGACATAACAGCCGGCTGCAACAACTACTGCTCCGGGATTCATCTTCTTGGCCCGGTGGAGCATCTGTCTTGATTTCCGGTCTGCGATGTTTGTTACAGAGCAGGTATTGATAATATAAACGTCTGCTCCCTCTGCAAACGGAACAATCTCATAGCCTGCGTTTTCCAAAAGCTGCTGCATCGCTTCTGTTTCATATGAATTTACCTTGCATCCAAGGTTATGCAGGGCTGCCTTTCTCATTTTATTTTCTCCTATCTAAATAATGCTTAAATTTTCAGTATTTTCATGTAAAATTACCATTGACTTTTATACAATAAATCAGTAGTATTGAAGTGAAAAAGGGGACGGTTCCCTGATTAATAAAAAGCTCACGCAAGGAGGTTTTTCACATGAAAACAGTTCGTATATCTTTAAATTCCATCGACAAAGTAAAATCTTTCGTAAATGATCTGACAAAATTTGATACAGACTTTGATCTTGTTTCCGGCAGATATGTGATTGATGCAAAATCTATTATGGGTATTTTCAGCCTGGATTTATCCAAGCCCATCGATTTAAACATTCATTCAGAAAGCGCTGTCGATGAAATCTTAAACATTTTATCTCCATATATTGTAGATTAATTGGATTAAGAGCTATGTCAGAAATGGGATCCGTCCTTTTAAAAAGGAGCCGGACCCCATTTTTTTCTTTAACACCAGACTTTTTCTACGGTGCGAATGGCCGTCTCAACCAGCTCATCAATCTTTTCTTCCAGTTTTTCTTCTGACCGCTCAATCATCTTAATGCTCGGTTTCGTAACGGGATGTTTTGCAACAAAAATGGTACAGCAGTCTTCAAAAGGAAGCACTGAGGTCTCGTAAGTTCCAATCCTTTCTGATACATCAACAATCTCCTGTTTATCAAAACCAATCACCGGACGAAATACCGGTATATTGCAAACCGCATCTGTAGCTGTCAGTGACTGCATGGTCTGAGAAGCCACCTGGCCGATACTTTCTCCTGTAATCAGCGCCTGAGCTCCAGCTTCTCCTGCCAGATGCTCGGCAATCCGCATCATATACCGCCTCATGATGATCGTAAGCTCCTCGTGAGGGCATTTATCATAAATATAAAGCTGAATGTCTGTAAAATTCACAATATGAAGGTGAACAGGACCTGAATACCTTGATACCAGCTTTGCAAGGTCAATTACCTTTTCCTTCGCCCGTTCGCTGGTATATGGCGGAGCATGGAAATAAACGGCGTCAATTTTGACTCCTCTCTTGGCAATCATATAACCGGCTACCGGACTGTCAATGCCGCCGGATAACAGAAGCATGGCTTTTCCGTTGGTTCCTACCGGCATGCCTCCTGGTCCTGGAATAATTTTGGAATAAATATTAATTTTATTTCTGACTTCTACATAAAGCATAACTTCCGGCTTATGAACGTCAACCTTCGTGTCCGGAAATGTATGAAGAATCACTTCTCCCAAATCCCGGTTAATCTGTTCTGAGTTTACCGGATATCGTTTGTTTCCTCTTCTTGCATACACTTTGAATGTAAAATGTTTATCCTCATAATACTGTTCTACATAGGATAAAACCTGCTGTTTCAAATCTTCATAACCATTATCCTCAACCTGAACCATAGGGCAGATGGCTGCGATTCCGAATATACGGCTCAGAGATTCAACGACTTCATCAAAATCATATTCTGATTCTGCTGTAGCATAGATACGTCCGGATTCCTTTGAAACGATAAAATCTCCATCCAGTCTCTTTAGAGCGTGACGGATGTGTGCCACAAGGGCATCCTCAAATAAGAAACGGTTTTTTCCCTTCACACCGATTTCTGCATATTTAATTAAAAATGATTGATATTGCATCTGTTGTCCTTTCTTTGTAAAAACCCATCTAACCTCTCTGATACCGTCTGAGTACAGGCAGCAATTCTTTTAAGGTTTCAATGCAGTAGTCCACTTCTTCCCTTGTATTAAAAATTCCAAAGCTGAATCTTAAGGTAGAATCAAGAAGCTCTTGTCTTAAGCCTATCCCTTTTAAGGTTCCGCTGACAGCCGGGTGATTGGAGGAACAGGCAGACCCGGAAGATACATAGATTTCTCTCTCTTCCAGCGCATGAAGAAGTACTTCACTGCGGATGCCCAAAAAACTGGCGCTGACAATCTGGGGCGCTGACAATTCTCCTTTTAAGCTGTTAATGGTTACTCCCTCTATTTCTGACAATCTGTCAATCATATAATCCTTAAGCTCTATGATTCCCCGCATTTTCTCCCTGTGATTGGTATACATATAGTTTGCAGCAGCAGCTAAACCGGCAATACCGGGAACATTCTCCGTTCCGGAGCGCATTCCTCTTTGCTGGCCTCCACCATAAATCATAGGTCTTATTCTGACCCGCTTATCGATATAAAGAAAACCTACACCTTTTGGTCCATGAAATTTGTGGGCACTTACAGAAAGCAGATCAATTCCCTGGTTTTTGGGCCGGATTAAGAGTTTCCCATAAGCCTGAATGGCATCTACATGGAATAAAATATCAGGATTTTTCTTCTTTATAACTTTAGAAATGGCCTCCACCGGCTCAATGGAACCGATTTCATTGTTTACATACATAATGGTAACCAGAATGGTCTCAGGGCAGATTGCTTCTTCCAGTTCTTCTAAATTAATATGTCCCTGTCCGTCAACGGAAAGATAAGTCACCCGAAATCCCTGTTCTTCCAGATAAGCAAGAGGGTTATATACGGAAGCGTGTTCAATTCCTGTACTGATAATATGGTTTCCTGCCCGTTTATTGGCCATAGCGGTGGCAATAACAGCCATATTGTTGGACTCGGAACCACCGGATGTAAATACAATCTCCTTTGCGGCCACTTTTAAAGTTCCGGCTATGGTTTCTGCTGCTTCTTTGATATACCGTTCCGCCTCCAGTCCTTTTTTATGCCTGGCAGATGGATTTCCATAATCCTCCATCATTGTTTTTACTATAATCTCTCTGACCGGCTCCAGCACTCTGGTCGTAGCCGAATTATCAAAATATGCTTCCATTTAAATCATCTCCCTAAACGCTTTCCAACTGAAACGCAAGTACGGAAAGAACAAAAAGTCCCGCTGTTTCCGTCCGTAAGATGCGCTTACCCAGTGTGATCGTATTAGCGCCGTATGTTTCTCCAAGTTCCACTTCTCCGTCTTCAAATCCGCCTTCCGGTCCGATAAAAATACCAACTCTCATCCCCGGTCTTATGCGGGAAAAAATCTCCCGGGTCTGCATCATGCCTTCAGCATGTTCAAAGGGAAGCAACAGTACGTCAAAATCCTTTGCATATAAAAACGCCTCCCGAAGAGTCTTTACGCCTGTCACTTCCGGAATCAAAAGCCGTTTGGACTGTTTGGCTGCGCTTTCTGAAACAGCCGTCCAGCGTTTGATTTTGGATTCTTCTTTCTTTTTATCCAGTTTCACTACAGCGCGCTTAGTTTCAACCGGAATAATCTGATAAACTCCCAATTCAACCGCTTTCTGTATAATCAGTTCCATCTTATCGCTTTTGGGAAGTCCCTGAAATAAATAAAGCTTTACAGGCAGCTCTGAACCGCCTTCCCTGATCTCCAATATCTTCGCCGTAACTTCATCAGAAGAAATAGACTGGATCTCACACAAATAATCTTTATCCACTCCGTTGCTAAGCAGGAGTTCCTCACCCGGTCCCATACGCAGCACATTTTTTATATGGTTAACATCTGTTCCTGCGATCCGGACCGTGGTCTCTCCGATCTGATCCTGCTGCACAAAAAAATGATACATGGTTTCCTCTTTCCTCTTTCCTGTCCATGCTTTTTGGACATAAAGGTATGTCCGCAGGACGCTCCTCTTTCCTGTCCATGCTTTTTGGACATAAAGGTATGTCCGCAGGACGCTCCTCTTTCCTATTTCTTTCTTACGGTCACAGAAACCCACTCTCCCTGATAAGTGATCTCCATAAGTTCAAAGGCATCGTTGGCGGCAAACGCCTGCTTTACTGCTTCTTCTTTCATATTAATGATACCAGAAGTAATAAATACAGCGCCTTTCTTCATATGAACCGGAACTTCTATCTGCAATGGAATAATTACATCAGCCAGTATGTTTGCAACTACAACATCATATTTTTCAAAGCCTGCGGCTTCTTTTACTTTCTGATCATCAATGATATTTCCTTTTAAAACTTTAAATTTGGCGGGATCAATGTGATTGGACTCCATATTTTCCATTACGGCAATAATGGCATTTTCATCCAGATCTGTTCCGAAAACTTCCCTGGCTCCCAGCTTTAAAGCTGTGATTCCAAGAATTCCGCTTCCGGTACCCACATCAAGAACCAGGGTATCTTTCGTTACATATTTTTTCAGCTGGCGGATGCAAAGCTGAGTGGTCTCATGCTGGCCTGTACCAAAGGCAGTTCCAGGATCGATCTCGATTAAAAGCTTGTCTTTATGCTCGTTTGGAATAGCCTCCCAGGTGGGTTTAATTAAAATATCATCAACTGTAAATGGTTTAAAATACTGCTTCCAGTTGTTAATCCAGTCTTTATCTTCTGTCTCACTGGTCTCAATGGTACGGGCTCCTAAATCAGTAAACATGGAAAGCTCGTCCAGTCCCTCTTCCACCTTTTTTAACATCCCATCTATATCCGTATCAGAGTCAGGATCCAGATAAAAACTCACTCTTGCAATTCCTTCATCCGGCGGAAGTTCCGGAAGAATATCAATAAACATCCCCTTTGTTTCCGCTTCAGTAAGAGGAATGTTGTCTTCTATTTCAATTCCTTCAATTCCAATTTCATCAAACATGCTGCTGACCAGATCAACAGCCTCTGTGGTTGTAGTAAGCGTAAATTTCTTCCATTTCATAACAATTCCCTATCCTTTTATTATTTTCACAAAGAGACACAGCAGGACCACAAGTACAACCGGACGGACAATCTTAAGCCCATTCTTCACCACAAGTCCTGAACCGATATAATGTCCTGCTATACTGAATACACCGGCTGCAAGGCCAAGGGGTATTAATACTTTTCCATTTATTAAAAATGTTGTAAGAGCTGCAATATTGGATGACAAATTAATGACCTTCGTTGTACCGGAAGCGCTTCTGATATCCATTCCTGCAAGTCCGGTCAGCACAAGAAGCAGAAATGTCCCCGTTCCAGGTCCGTAAAATCCGTCATAGCAGCCAATCACAAGGGCTGCTCCCATGGTGACCATAAACATCTTCTTCTCAGATACTTCTTTTTTATCTTCCTGCTCTCCCAAATTTTTATTCTTCAAAACATAGAAAGCAACAACCGGCAGTGCCACTAACATCATGGTTTTCAACACCAGTTCACTGGCAAGCATGGATAAATGGGCTCCGATTACAGAACCGCCCATTGCCAGAAGTGCTGCGCACAAAGACAGTTTCACTTTAATATAACCATTTTTCGCAAACCGTGCCGTAGAAATTACTGTCCCCATGGCAGATCCCATCTTATTGGTTCCAATAGCAAGATGAGGCGGTATTCCCGCAGCAAGATATGCAGGCAGTGAGATGAGTCCTCCCCCGCCGGCAATCGAGTCTATAAGACCAGCCAGAAAAACAAGAGGGCAGACAATTAAATATTGAACCATCGTCTGTTTCCTTTCTTTAGTCAGTTCCTTTTCCAATAAAAATCCTTTATAAGGAAAACCACATGATATCATAACATACAATGATATGGGTTGCAAGCGCAGAAAATCAGGCATTCTCTCATATATTCCGGAAAAAAAATATTTTTTTTAAATTTTTTTAAAAAGTTTGCAATAAAAATTCTTCCTGGTGCATTAACTAAATGAACGGATGAAAAAGACTTTTGTTCCGTACCGGATGTAAGGGCAAAAAAACATATCAAGTAAACGAAATTCCTTGATGCATTACACCCCATCACACACCCGCCTGAGTGTCCGGGACCGGAACAGAATCTTTTTTACAAAATTACAATCTAAAGGCAATTAGAATTTGTAATGAAAAACAGGAGAAATTTGGAACGGCTGATGATT
This sequence comes from Bacillota bacterium, assembly GCA_023460575.1. Taxonomy (GTDB): domain Bacteria; phylum Bacillota; class Clostridia; order Lachnospirales; family Lachnospiraceae; genus Lacrimispora. The sequence continues at coordinate 1,796 of JAEWPQ010000291.1, read as the reverse complement.
CAGTCATCTCAAATGTCTCCTGTTTTTTGTTTATCCGAAAAGATTCTTACTGAACCCATGCACCGTCAGCCCCAACCTTATATCCATCGGGTGTGACTGTATTAAAAAGAAGTCTGCCCAGTGTTCCGTCAGACATGGTGTTAAAATAATATGCCTTTTTGTCAATCAGCTGCCAGCCGGTTCTCATGGCGCCAAGCATTCCGTCATCAACTGGATTTAAATAATACTTTGCTCCATTCTTGTCCGTATACCAGCCTGTAACCATGTGTCCCCCCTGATCAAAGCGGTACCATCTGCCGTCTATATATTTCCAGCAGTCAGAGGGCCATGTACCGTCACTGTACTGGAACCACCAGCCCGCAGGGCTGTAGTACCACCCTCTTCCTGAACTTCGGTTTCCCGGGCCATCATCGTCCTCTTCCTCGTCATCCCAGAAGTCAAAATAATCACTGGAATTACCAGGTCCGCCAATTGTCGTTCCTGACCCATTCCAGCCCGGAAAACTTCTGGCGGTCTGTCCGTTATCTGCCAATGCATTCATGGACAGCAGGATTATCATTCCTGACAAGGCCGCTGCCCATAAAAAATTTTTATTTACCCCTTTCATACCTTCCCCCTTCTCTGAGACATGTACTTTCAAAGGCTTTATTTGAAAAGTCCCTTCTTTTTATGTTTATCACTGTCTGCATTACCATTCATTGCATCATCAAAATTCTTCAGTGCTTCCTTTTGTGCCTCAGTCAGGCGCTCAGGGACTGAAACAACAAGTGTAACATAGTGATCACCTCTGACAGCACGGTTACGCAGGGTAGGAACACCCTTTCCTTTTAAGCGCACCTTGGTATCTGTCTGGGTTCCTGCTTTTACTTCGTATTCCACATCGCCGTCTACGGTTTTTATCAGAATTGTACCACCCAGTGCCGCTTTTGCAAAGGAAATGGGTACAGTAGAGAAAATACTGGTATCCTGACGTTTAAATATGGGGTGATTGGATACCACTGCCTCAACCAGAAGGTCTCCCCTCTCTCCTCCGTTGCTTCCAGGTTCCCCTGCTCCTGCCAGACGGACAGACTGACCGTTATCGATTCCTGCCGGAACGGTAACCTTAATTTTCTTTCTTCTGGTAATATATCCTGTTCCGTAGCAGTCCGGGCACTTCTCCTTAATCACCTTGCCGGTACCGCCGCAGTCCGGACATGTCTGTACATTCTGTATCTGGCCAAAGAAAGACTGCTGGGTGTACATGATCTTGCCTTTTCCGTTACATTTGGGGCAGGTTACCGGTGATGTTCCCGCTTTTGCACCACTTCCATGACAGGAAGCGCACTCTTCCTTAAAATTGATCTCAATCTCCCGCTCGCAGCCGAAAATTGCTTCCTCAAAGCTGATGCGGATGCTGGTTCTTAAGTTGGCTCCCTTTAATGGACCGTTATACTGGGCGCTTCTTCTTCCGCCGCCAAAGATATCTCCGAAAATATCTCCGAAAATATCCCCCATATCCGAACCATTAAAATCAAAGCCGCCAAATCCGCCTGCTCCGCCGCTTCCGTCAAATGCAGCAGAACCAAACTGGTCATACTGACGTCTTTTATCCGGATCACTTAAAACACTGTAAGCTTCGGAGGCCTGTTTGAATTTTTCAGCAGCGGCAGCATCTCCAGGGTTCGTATCCGGATGGTATTTTTTAGCCAATGCGCGATAGGCCTTCTTAAGTGCTGCATCATCTGCATCTTTGGAAACGCCAAGGATTTCATAATAATCTTTTTTACTTTCTGCCATCTTAGGTCTACCTCTCA
>JAEWPQ010000290.1 GCA_023460575.1 Bacillota bacterium | reverse complement strand
GTATCGGGTGTATTTACAGTCTTGACGGTAATACGCTGACTATTGATGCTTCTGACATCATATGTGCGGAGATTCCGGAAGAGTATATAAAAAGCATGCGTTCCTCTATTATATTATCAGGTCCCCTATTAGGGCGGCTGGGTTATGCTGTTACCAGCTTTCCGGGCGGCTGTTCCATAGGACAGAGGCCGATTGATCTGCATCTGGCTGCATTCCGTACTATGGGTGCAGTGATTGAGGAAAAGGATGAAAAACTGTGTGCATCTGCAAAGACACTTGTGGGCGCTGATATTTACTTCCCGTTTCCCAGTGTGGGAGCTACGGAAAATGCCCTGATGGCAGCTGTTTACGCGAAAGGAATCACCGTGATACATGGTGCGGCAAAAGAACCGGAGATCACTTCTCTCTGTGAATTCTTAAACAACATGGGTGCAATCATTCACGGAGCAGGGACCTCCAGACTTGCTGTAACCGGAGTAACAGGCTTACATGATTCTGAATTTATCGTGGCAGGAGACCGGATTGTGGCAGGTACTTATTTAACAGCAGTGATGGCAGCGGAAGGAAATGTGCTGCTTAAAGGGGTCCGGCCGGATCATCTGACTGCAGCTCTTTCCCTGGCGGAAAGAATGGGAGCCGAGTTAAAGCTGTATAAAAACCAGCTGGAGGTTTCCATGAGAGGACGTCCTGACTGTGTGGACGTTGTAACCGAACCTTACCCAGGGTTTCCAACCGATCTACAATCCCAGGTGATGGCAGTGATGGCATCGGGATCCGGGTGGGGAAGAGTGGAGGAGACAATTTTTGAAGGAAGGTTCGGAGCAGCAAATGAGCTTAAGAAACTGGGAGCTGATATCGTCATAGAGGGAAAACGGGCGATTGTACATGGACTCTTTCCTCTAAAAGGGAATTACGTAGCGGCTCCAGATCTAAGAGGCGGTGCTGCCCTTGTGGTGGCAGGGCTTGCAGGCGAAGGCGTAACGGAGATTTCTGAGTGCCACCATATTGAGCGGGGGTATGAGGATATCTGCCGGGATTTAAGCAGTCTTGGAGCTGCAATCAGAGGTAAGGAATGAAAAACTTCAAAAAGAGCAGAAGAAAAATGATAGTTGCAATAATAGCAGTATTCCTACTGGCGGGCGCAGCAGTTTTTATGTCGCTGCAGATCAGAACGATTACTGTAACCGGCAACAAAAAATATACTTCAGATCAGATCATAGACTTATTGTTTAAGGATGGCTGGGACCGGAATGCGATTTACTGCATTTACAAGGACCGTTTTCGGGAACACGAACAGATCCCTTTCGTGGAAGATTACAAGATCGTATTCCAGAGCCCTGTCAGCATAGAAGTGATCGTATATGAAAAATCCGTGGTTGGTTATGTTTCCTATATGGGTAGTTATATGTATTTTGATAAAGACGGGATCATAGTAGAAAGTTCCAGCGGTAAGCTGACAGGAATTCCATGGATTACGGGGCTTAAGTATGGGCATATCGCTCTGCACCAGCCCCTCCCCGTGGAGGATTCCAAAGTATTCGGACAGATTTTAACCCTCACCCAGCTTTTATCCACCCATAAAATCCCGGCAGATGAGATCCGCTACGATTCAGGCGGGAATGCAACACTTGTAATGGGAAGCATCAGGGTATATCTTGGAAGCAATGACCAGATGAATGGAAAGGTATCTGAATTGAATGATCAGCTGCCGGTTCTTACCGGTTTGTCTGGCACCTTGTACCTGGATACTTATGACGAGGCGGAAACGGTCACTTCTTATCGGTTTGTGAAGGATAAGTGAATTTACATAATTTGCTTGGAATTTTGTGAAAAAAATGGTTGATATTTTTTACAAAATAAAATATTATATTAAATAGGTTTATACAGTAAGCTGTATATGGTTAAAGGAGGATATAATCTTGTTAGAGATTAAGATAAATGAGGCGGATAACGCTGCAAGGATTCTGGTAATCGGTGTAGGCGGTGCCGGAAACAATGCGGTTAACCGCATGATTGATGAGAATATAGCTGGTGTGGAATTTTTCGGAATCAATACGGACAAGCAGGCGTTGCAGTTTTGCAAGGCTCCCACAGCCATGCAGATCGGTGAGAAACTGACCAAAGGACTTGGTGCAGGTGCAAAACCTGAAATTGGCGAAAAGGCAGCACAAGAGAATGCGGACGAGCTGGCTCAGGTCATGAAGGGTGCCGATATGGTATTCGTTACATGCGGTATGGGAGGCGGAACAGGAACCGGTGCGGCTCCCGTTGTGGCTAAGATTGCAAAGGATATGGGAATCTTAACGGTTGGTGTTGTAACAAAGCCTTTCCGTTTTGAAGCCAAAACACGTATGTCCAATGCAGTTTCCGGTATTGAGCGTTTAAAAGAAAGTGTAGATACGCTGATTGTAATCCCTAATGACCGTCTTCTTGAAATCGTGGACAGGCGCACCACCATGCCTGATGCTTTAAAAAAGGCTGATGAAGTACTTCAGCAGGCAGTTCAGGGTATTACAGATTTAATTAATGTACCAGGACTGATTAACCTGGATTTTGCTGATGTTCAGACTGTTATGACCGATAAAGGCATTGCCCATATTGGTATCGGACGTGCAAAGGGCGATGAAAAGGCTTTAGAGGCAGTGAAACAGGCAGTATCAAGCCCGCTTCTTGAGACAACCATTGAAGGTGCAACTCATGTGATTATTAATATATCCGGAGATATCAGCCTGATTGAGGCCAATGAAGCAGCCAGCTATGTTCAGGAGATGGCAGGAGATGACGCGAATATTATTTTCGGTGCCATGTATGATGAGAATGCCCAGGATGAAGCAAGCATTACTGTCATTGCAACCGGACTTGATATGCAGAATGAGACACCAGTATCCAAGGTTATGACGAATTTCTCCAATCCAAACTATAAACAGCCAAAAGCAGCGCAGCAGGCCGGCAGCCAGGAAGCTGCAGCGACCGCAGCTGCAACTCCCGGATACAACCAGAATTATGGCAATGCCAATAATTATTCCGGACAGGCTTATCCCAATAACCAGAATAACAGCGGAAATTACGGCGCCCCTAATTATAACAATCCCAATTATAATAAACAGCAGCCAAACTACGGACAGGGAACTCCCCAGAATACACAGCAGAGTGCACCTCAGGGGAATGGCCAGCCTTATCGTCCGACGGTTAACAAAGAAGTACAGATTAACATTCCTGACTTTTTAAGAAATAAGAGATAGATACATACATAGCAGGCAGGTTCCCGTGAACCTGCCTGTTTTTGAAAGGAGCAGCATCATGTTAAAGGATGAAAAAGACTGGGAACTTTCCGACGATTATTATACGGAACAGGGGAATGAAAAGAAACTTTCTCTGGAAGATTTTATCACAGATCAGGATTTAGGAGAAAATACGCTTATTAATCCCCCACAGTCTGACGAACTATTAAGTAAGACCATAGAAGATGTTCATACAGTACTGGCACTTGCCAAAGATGGAATGAGCATTGAAAAAATAGCTGAAACCACAGGTCTGAATGAAAAATATGTATATGACATCCAGGTTTGTGCACAGGGTTTCAGGGAGGATGATGAGATCGCAGTGGCTCATCTGGTACTGGGTTAAAAAAGGGGAAAACTAAAGATGGTGAAAAAGATTTGTCCGGTCTGTGAGCTTCCGGTTAACGAGGTGAATTATTGTTCCAGGTGCAGACGGGTGGTAAAAAAGCCTGTAAACTGGGAAGTAAATTATTTATTAAATGAAAAAAGAAACCAGCAGGCTATGCCGGCAGGTCAGCTCCAGGCTGGCAGACTGTCTGTAAATCAGGCGGCGGCCAATCCTTCCGTGTCTGGTAAAAGACTATCAAATATAATGATGATTGTTTTGATTATGGTTATGGTAATTGTTATTATGGTGGTGGGCATTATCAGCTTTGCTGTTGGATCTGTCTTTTCTGAGAATAATTATGAGACCGCAGCAGGATATGACGATTATGGGTATCGGGATTTAGATGAAGCAGAGGTAATTGCAGCAGGAGAACGATGCAGCGGGTTCGATCATTTCGAAGCCGATGGAAGAAAAATTGCAGATTCCATGGCCCAGTTTCTGGAAAAAGGCGGTTATGGCTATCAGATCAGTTCTAAAGAGACCTATTCGGATAACTATGAGATGACTGAGGATGGCGGCCCGGTCACTTTTTACGAGACAGTGGAAAGTGTTTATTTAATACCGGATACATCCCCTTCGGAAAGTTCCGGTGAGGAAGAGTATGAGTATGTGGACATTAACTATGATACTGCAACCGGAGAACTGCACCGTTATGTATCCTATCTGAGTGACCCGGAAGCTTCTCTGGCGTACTTAGAACAGTTTCTGATGCTTACAGAGGCGGCCTGCGGGATCCAGACGGAGCAAAGCAGCATCCCCTCAATTATGGAACAGGCACAGTCAAGGATGAACCAGCAGGAAGGAGCCTATATCCTGGAAGGAATCTTTGATGTCAATCTGTATATTTATGAAGACAGAATCCAGATCTATGTCTCCTATAACAATCCGGAAGCTGTAAAAAATCAGGAAACTTAACATTCAAAACCTGCTATTGACAGAAAACAGCGGATCTGATATAATTATTTCAATCGCAAAAGGGAGTAGCTTCCACCGTAAGGCTGGATAAGCGTGCGTCAGAACGATAAAGAGATTTATCCGCATACTTATGAAATGTCAAGACTTTTACAGATACCGTTTCGGTATCCGCAAAGGTCTTTTTTTATACTCTTTTTGCGTAAACAAACAGGAAAGAAAGAGAGGAATTAAATTATGGAAACAGTTAATCCGAAAGGAACGGAGCAGTTGAGAAAAATACGCAGGCTGATCCGGAAATCCGGAATGGCGGTATTGCTGGCAGTGGCAGTTCCTGTTATCGCATTTGGATCTGTCTATAATGTACAGGAGCAGGAGCAGGCAGTAGTGACAACCTTAGGTATTCCAAGAACCGTTGCAGAGCCGGGGCTTCATTTTAAGATCCCATTCGTACAGAATGTGCATAAGGTGAATACCACAATACAAGGCTTCGCAGTAGGATATGATCCAAGTGATAATGAAAGTAAGGAAGAAGATTCCCTGATGATTACAAAGGATTATAATTTTGTGAACGTGGATTTTTTTGTGGAGTACAAAGTCTCTGATCCGGTGAAGGCCATATATGCATCTAAGGATCCGCTGACAATCCTTCAGAATGTATCAAGAAGCAGTATTCGTACAGTCATCGGCAGTTACGATGTAGATTCCGTGCTGACCAATGGAAAAAATGAGATTCAGTCCAAAGTAAAGGAAATGATTACAGCTAAACTGGCGGAGCACAATGTGGGGCTTACTGTTATTAATGTCACTATACAGGATTCAGAACCGCCGACAAAAGAGGTCATGGAAGCTTTTAAGGCTGTAGAGACAGCCAAACAGGGGAAAGAGACAGCGATCAACAATGCAAATAAGTATCGAAATGAAAAGCTCCCTGAGGCAACTGCCCAGACCGATAAAATTCTTCAGGAAGCAGAATCTACCAAGGCGAAACGAATTAACGAGGCCAGTGCAGAGGTGGCGAAGTTTAATGCCATGTATCAGGAATATATAAAAAATCCGGAAGTGACAAAGAAGCGAATGTTTTATGAAACGATGGAAGATGTTCTTCCGAATATGAAGGTAATTATTGATGGCACTGACAAAACCAGCACTATCCTCCCTCTTGACAGCTTTACAGGAGGAGAAACCAGTGAGAAAAAGGAGAATAAGGAATGAAAAAGATAAAAACAGCCATAGGAATACTTTTTGCAGCTGCTGCCGTAACAGTATTATCCGGCTCAGTCGTTGTCACCAATGAAAACGAATACAAGCTGATCCGGCAGTTCGGAAGGGTGGAACGGGTCATTGATAAGCCGGGAATTTCTTACAAGCTGCCATTTATCCAGACAGCAGATACCCTGCCAAAGCAGATACTTCTATACGATCTGGCGGCGTCTGATGTGATTACAATGGATAAAAAGACAATGCTCAGTGACAGCTACGTGCTCTGGCGCATTGAAGATCCGCTGAAATTTGCTCAGTCTCTGAATTCTTCTGTTATGGGGGCGGAGAGCAGAATTGATACGGTGGTCTATAACTCGGTAAAAAATGTGATCAGCAGTATGGCACAGAATGAAGTGATAAGCAGCCGTGACGGAGAACTTTCACAGTCTATCATGGAAAATGTGGGCGATAATATGGGGCAGTATGGAATTCGTCTTCTGGCAGTGGAAACAAAGCGTCTGGATCTCCCTGCAGACAATAAAACGGCTGTATATGAAAGAATGATCTCGGAGCGTGATAAGATAGCAGCCACATTTACGGCGGAAGGTCAGGCAGAAGCAAAAAAGATACAAAATACAACAGACCGTGAAATCGCCATCAGCATTTCGGATGCCCAGGCAAAGGCAGCATCAGTCACGGCAGAGGGAGAAGGGGAATATATGAGAATTATGGCAGAAGCTTATCATGATCCACAAAGATCGGATTTCTATTCCTTTGTACGCTCTTTAGAGGCTGCAAAGACGTCGCTTGGGGGCAATGGGAATACATTAATTCTTCCGGGAGGCTCTCCTCTGGCCAGGATATTTACGGGTCAGTAAAATTAGGAATACTACCTGTTGCGGGAAAAAGTTTTTTATGGTAAAGTGTTAAAATAAAAGAAGCAGAGGATAGGAGATTGACAGAATGAAGATTACAGATATATTGAGCCAGGGACAGCCGACCTTATCTTTTGAAGTGTTCCCGCCCAAGACAGAGGATAAATATGATTCTGTTGAAAAGGCTGCTGCTGAGATAGCAAAACTTAATCCCGCCTTCATGAGCGTCACATACGGCGCAGGCGGAGGAACCAGTAAGTATACCGTGGATATTGCTTCTGCGCTTCATCATGAGTATCATGTGACCGCTCTGGCCCATTTAACCTGTGTGTCTTCAACCAAAGAAAAGGTACGTCAGGTGCTGGGCGAACTAAAGGATGCAGGGATAGAGAACGTGCTGGCATTAAGAGGAGATATCCCCTCTGATGCGCCTGATAAACGGGAATACAACTATGCATCAGAGCTGATCCGGGAAATCAAGGAAACCGGGGATTTTTGTATCGGAGCTGCCTGTTATCCGGAAGGCCATGTGGAATCGGCAAATAAAACCATTGATATGGATTATTTAAAACAGAAGGTGGAGGCAGGCTGCGATTTTGTTACAACACAGATGTTTTTTGATAATAATATCTTATATAATTACTTATACCGGATACGGGAAAAGGGAATTACAGTCCCGGTCGTTGCAGGAATTATGCCTGTAACCAATGTAAAGCAGATCATACGAAGCTGCCAGCTTTCCGGAACCTATTTGCCCACCCGTTTTAAGGCCATCGTTGACCGGTTTGGGGAGAATCCGGCAGCCATGAAGCAGGCGGGAATCGCTTATGCAACCGAGCAGATCATTGATTTAATTGCAAACGGTGTCAATGCCATCCATGTTTACTCCATGAATAAGCCGGATGTAGCCTTAAAAATCAAGGAAAATCTTTCGGAGATACTGTAATCCGTAGAGCAGCAGGTCCGTTTCTGAATAGAACGGGCCTGTTTTATCAGGAGAGATCGGAGGGATAAGAATGGAGATCAGCCGGAAGGAGATTCTTAGATATTTAGGATATGGCAATAGGGAAGGCGATGAACAGGTAAGCGCATTGATCGAAGAAGCGCTGGAAGAACTTCTGGCTGTTGCATCACCGAAAAGCATTTACAGGTCATATCCCTTAACACTGCTGCCTGAAAATGAGATTGATTTTACCGTGTTCCGGACAAAAAGCCGGAATCTAAGCAGGAATCTGGCTGATTGTGAAGAAGTCATATTATTTGCTGCTACACTGGGAACCGGTGTGGATGTACTGCTTCACAAATACACCAGGCTTCAGATGAGCAAGGCAGTCATCATGCAGGCGGCGGCCGCTGCGGCGATTGAAGAATACTGCGATGGGGAAAACCGTAAGCTGAAACAGGAATATGAGGCAAAGGGCCTTTATTTAAGACCCAGATTCAGTCCGGGATACGGTGATTTTTCATTGGAATGCCAAAAAGAGATTACAGCAGTTTTGGAAACACCCAAGCGGATCGGCATTATGCTTACGGAAAGCCTGCTTATGACTCCCTCCAAATCCGTGACGGCAGTTATGGGAGTCAGCAAAAAGCCTTACCGGTGCGAGATAAAAGGGTGTGAATCCTGTGGGAAATTGGACTGTGCATACCGGAGATAGGAAAAGAAACTGAGTGCAGATGGAGGAATGTATGACAGCGATTTTAGAAGAACTTAACAATAGAATCCTTTTTTTTGACGGCGGAATGGGCAGCCTTTTACAGGCCAACGGCTTAAAACCAGGTGAACTGCCGGAAACATGGAATATAATTCATTCCGATTTAATCGTGAAGCTTCACAGAGATTATCTGGAAGCCGGTGCGGATATGATTAAAACCAATACCTTTGGTGCAAATGGTTTAAAATATAATCAGGATAAGGAATTTAATTTAGAGCAGATTGTAACGGCTGCCATGAAGAATGCAAAGGAGGCGGTGAATACTGCCGATTATCCGGAGGGAAGAAAAAAGGGAGCAGTTGCTCTTGATATCGGTCCTACCGGAAAACTTTTAAAGCCTCTTGGAGATCTTGATTTTGAAGATGCCTATGAGCTGTTTTCTCAGGTGGTAAGAATCGGAGAGCGGGAAGGCGCGGATCTCATTCTCATTGAAACCATGAGTGACAGCTATGAAGCAAAGGCGGCGGTTCTGGCTGCGAAAGAAAACAGCAGCCTTCCTGTTTTTGTAACGATGATCTTTGATGATAAAGGAAAGCTTTTAACCGGCGGAAATGTGGAGTCCACAGTGGCCCTTTTAGAAGGACTTGGAGTGGATGCGCTGGGAATTAACTGCGGTCTTGGTCCTGTTCAGATGAAGGGCATTTTAGAGGACATCATGAAAGTGGTTTCTCTCCCGGTTATCGTAAACCCCAATGCCGGTCTTCCAAGGAGTGAAGGCGGAAAGACGGTTTATGACATCGATGCTGATGAATTTGCCAGAGTGATGAAGGAGATTACAGAGACAGGAGCCTGCATTATTGGCGGATGCTGCGGAACAACGCCGGAACATATTGAAAAAATGGTAGCCTTGTGTAAGGACCAGCCGGTCAGACTTCCGGTTAAAAAGAACCGGACGGTCATTTCTTCTTATGCTCAGGCAGTTGTCATAGATAAGGATCCTGTAATAATAGGAGAACGTATTAATCCTACGGGCAAATCAAAGTTTAAACAGGCATTAAAGGATCATAACCTGGAGTATATCTTAAAAGAGGGCGTTCTCCAGCAGGATAACGGTGCTCATGTGCTTGATGTAAACGTGGGACTTCCTGAGATTGATGAACCATCCATGATGGTAGAAGTGGTGAAAGAACTGCAAAGCATTATAGACCTGCCTTTACAGATTGACACCTCCAATATGACTGCCATGGAGCGTGCCATGAGAATCTATAACGGAAAGCCTCTTATCAATTCCGTCAATGGAAAGAAAGAGGTAATGGAAGCGATCTTCCCTCTTGTAAGGCGGTACGGAGGAGTGGTGGTAGCACTGGCTCTTGACGAAGACGGAATTCCGGAAACTCCTGAAGGAAGAATTGCTGTATCGAGAAAGATCTATGACACAGCAGCCGGATATGGAATCGGGAAAGAGGATATCATCATTGATGCCTTATGTATGACAGTCAGTTCTGATAACAAAGGAGCTATTACTACTCTTGAGACTGTGAGACGGGTAAGAGATGAATTAGGGGGAAAAACCATACTTGGAGTATCCAATATTTCCTTCGGTCTGCCTCAGAGAGAGATTGTCAATGCCGCGTTCTTTACCATGGCTTTGCAAAACGGGTTAAGCGCTGCCATTATCAACCCCAATTCAGAAGCGATGATGCGCTCTTATTACAGCTACCGTATTCTTGCTGATTTAGATCCCCAGTGCAGCAATTATATCAGCATTTACAGCGGAAATGTGGCTGTCCTTGGTGATGTAAAAAGACAGGCAGGAGATCAGAAGGCTGCAGGAGAAAGTGGAAAAGACCTCTCCTTGCGGGACAGCATAAAAAAAGGATTAAAAGACAGAGCTTATTCGGCTGTATCGGAACTGCTTGAAAATAAGGAGCCTCTTACCATCATTAATGAAGAAATGATTCCGGCACTGAATGAGGTTGGAAAAGGCTTTGAAAAGGGAACGGTATTTCTTCCCCAGCTTTTAATGAGCGCAGAGGCGGCAAAAGCGGCTTTTGAGGTCATTAAGGAGAAACTGGCCCAAAGCGGTGCAGAGGAAAAGAAAAAGGGAACAATCATACTTGCGACCGTGAAGGGGGATATCCACGACATCGGGAAGAATATTGTAAAAGTACTTCTGGAAAATTACAGCTATGAGGTACTGGATCTTGGAAAAGATGTCCCCCCTGAAACCATTGTAAAGACGGCTTCAGAACGGAATGTGAAGCTGGTGGGATTAAGTGCTCTTATGACAACTACGGTTCCAAGCATGGAAGAGACAATCAGGCAGCTGAGAAAAGAGGCACCTTTTGCAAAGGTCATGGTCGGAGGTGCTGTTCTAACAAAAGAGTATGCCATGACAATCGGTGCAGACCAGTATTGCAGGGATGCCATGGCATCTGTGAATTATGCAGAGGATATATTTGAAGGAAAGTAAGGTGCCTCATTGACAAATATGGAATGAATGGTACAATAAAACTTGACAATATATCTGGAGGTACAAAATGGGAAAGATTATTTTAACGGGGGACAGACCCACCGGAAGGCTTCATATCGGACATTACGTGGGTTCGCTGAGGCGCAGGGTGGAATTGCAGAATTCCGGCGAATTTGACGAAATTTTTATTATGATTGCGGATGCCCAGGCATTGACGGATAATGCGGACAATCCCGAAAAGGTTCGTCAGAATATCATTGAGGTAGCGCTGGATTATCTTGCATGCGGACTGGATCCCAGTAAGAGTACGCTGTTCATCCAGTCACAGATACCCCAGCTTACAGAGCTTAGCTTTTATTATATGAATCTGGTAACCGTTTCAAGACTTCAGCGCAATCCTACTGTGAAATCTGAGATTGCCATGAGAAACTTTGAAACCAGCATTCCTGTGGGCTTCTTTACCTATCCCATCAGCCAGGCTGCCGATATTACAGCATTTAAGGCAACCACAGTTCCTGTAGGAGAAGATCAGGAGCCTATGATTGAGCAGACAAGGGAGATTGTGCGGAAATTCAATTCCGTTTACGGAGAAGCTCTGGTTGAGCCCGACATTCTTCTTCCGGATAATCAGGCGTGCCTGCGCCTTCCTGGAACAGATGGAAAGGCCAAGATGAGCAAATCCCTTGGAAACTGTATCTACTTATCCGATTCGGAAGAAGAGGTTAAGAAAAAGGTGATGAGCATGTACACAGATCCCGACCACCTTATGGT
>JAEWPQ010000289.1 GCA_023460575.1 Bacillota bacterium | reverse complement strand
ATTCTGACCTTTATAAACGCGTATAAAGATGTGTGCCAATTTGCAGAAATCGTCCCTGTTTCCGCTTTAAAGGAAAAGAATACGGATCTTATGCTGGATCTTATTTATAAATATCTTCCAAGCGGACCCCAATATTATGACGAGGATACGGTAACAGACCAGCCAATGCGTCAGATATCTGCGGAGCTTATCAGAGAAAAAGCCCTTCGCCTTTTAAACGATGAAATTCCTCATGGAATTGCTGTGACTATCGAGAAGATGAAAGAGCGGGATAACGGCATCATGGATATTGAAGCCGACATTATCTGTGAGAGAGATTCTCATAAGGGAATTATTATTGGAAAAGGCGGATCCATGCTGAAAAAAATCGGGAGTGCTTCACGCAGGGAAATCGAAGACCTGCTGGATACAAAGGTTAATTTACAGCTTTGGGTAAAGGTCCGGAAAGAATGGCGCGACAGCGAGCTGTTTATGAAGAATTATGGATACAATGAAAAAGACATTTAAAAAGCGGTGGTGAGAATTGAGGGAAGTTGAGACCATGATGGGGATGGTGATCCGAATGTCCCCAGTTGGAGAAATGGATAGGCGTCTGGTGATACTTACCAGGGAAAGAGGTAAAATTACTGCATTTGCCAGAGGTGCCAGAAGGCCGGGCAATCCTTTGATGGCGGCAAGCCGTCCCTTTTCCTTCGGTAATTTTCTCCTTTTTGAGGGCAGGGATTCTTATACCCTGCGGTCGGCGGAGATCACCAATTATTTTGAAGAGCTGGCCTTTGATATGGATGGAACTTGTTATGGTTCTTATTTTCTTGAATTAGCAGATTATTATGCCCGGGAGAACATGGATGGAACAGGGCTTTTAAAGCTTCTTTACCAATCCATGCGTGCACTTTTAAGGCCCGCCCTGAAAAATGAGCTGGTCCAGAGAGTCTTTGAGCTGAAGGCCATGGTACTGAACGGAGAATACACAGAAGCGCCCCCTTTCGCCGTCAGTGACTCGGCAGCCTATGCGTGGGAATACGTAATCGCCTCCCCGGCAGAACACCTTTATACCTTTACCCTGACAGACCCGGTTTTAGAAGAATTCGGAAGATGCGTGGAAATAAATAAAAAACGCTATGTGGACCGTGAATTCCACTCCCTTGAGATTTTAAAGACCATGACAGGAGTCAAAGTATTGAAATGAAGAAGGGGATTTGGTATAATGTTCAAGAATGCAAAGAGCAGTGCGAATCAGGTTGGGGAAAAGTTTTCGTTGTGCTTGCACAAAAGAAAACCTTTCCGCAGCCTGATTCATAGGGCGAATGCCCGTGAGCCTGTGTATCCAAAGGATACACAGGCTGCACCCCCCCCAACCCAAACACTACTTACCAGGTTATCAAACCCAGTCTCCACCAGGCTATCAAACCAAGTACAAATTCGCGTGCTCCAGCCGCGTACTCAGTGCAACAGTGCAACAGTACATCAGATTCAGAGCAGGAGGTTAATGGATGATAAAAATGAAAGCAGTTCTGGTAGCTTTCCTGGCTGCCGGAATGCTGACGGGCTGCCTGGGCAGAAGCGGAGGCAGTGCCCTAAATGGGGAGAGCAGCAGAATTTATGTAACACAAGAGGGAACACTTCAGACTGCGACAGTGGTAAGCTATACAGAACAGGATTATTATCGTGCGGATGAATTAACGGCTTATCTGGAAGATGCCGCTTCAAAATACAATGAAACTCACGGACAGGGGGGGGTGACCCTGGATTCCTGTACTTTGGAAAAGGGGATTGCCACCATGGTATTCCGCTATGGGTCAGGAAATGACCTGGTAAGCTTTGTATCTGAGTATGATGATAAGGAAAATCAGATAAATTCTATTACCGTGAGCACATTAGCCGATGTATTGAGCCAGAGTGAATCAGAAGGAGTAGTTTTTGTAAAGGCCTCTGATGGAAAAAAGGCAGAAAAAAAATCCCTGTCCAGCAAGGGGGATAGTATTGTCGTTGTTGTGGAGGCTGACCAGCCGGTAACGGTGCAGACTCAGGGAAAGCTTTTATTTGTTTCCAACAATGCAGTTATAAAGGATCACTATACCATTCAGACAGCGCAAGGAAAAAGTTACATTATATTTAAATAAGAGAGGTTAAGATCATGGAAAAGACAATGGAAAAGATTGTGGGACTTGCAAAATCAAGAGGATTTGTATATCCTGGTTCCGAAATTTACGGAGGCCTTGCAAATACTTGGGATTACGGTAATTTAGGCGTGGAACTGAAAAATAATGTTAAAAAAGCATGGTGGCAGAAATTTGTTCAGGAAAGTCCCTACAATGTAGGAGTTGACTGCGCTATTTTAATGAATTCCCAGACCTGGGTTGCTTCCGGGCATTTAGGTGGCTTTTCCGATCCTCTGATGGACTGTAAAGCATGTAACGAGCGTTTCCGTGCGGATAAGCTGATTGAAGATTATATGTCTGAGAATAACATTACCATCGAAGGCGCTGTGGATGCCTGGTCTCAGGAAGAGATGAAAGGTTACATCGATGAGAAGAATATCTGCTGTCCAAGCTGTGGAAAGCATGATTTTACAGATATCCGTCAGTTTAATCTGATGTTTAAGACATTCCAGGGAGTTACAGAGGATGCCAAGAACACGGTGTATTTAAGACCTGAGACAGCTCAGGGTATTTTTGTTAACTTTAAGAATGTTCAGAGAACTTCCCGTAAGAAGCTTCCCTTTGGAATTGCCCAGGTTGGCAAGTCGTTCCGTAACGAAATCACTCCCGGAAACTTCACCTTCCGCACCAGGGAATTTGAGCAGATGGAACTGGAATTTTTCTGTGAGCCGGAGACAGACCTGGAATGGTTTTCTTATTGGAAGGAATTCTG
Source organism: Bacillota bacterium (assembly GCA_023460575.1). Lineage (GTDB taxonomy): Bacteria > Bacillota > Clostridia > Lachnospirales > Lachnospiraceae > Lacrimispora. The sequence continues at coordinate 1,350 of JAEWPQ010000289.1, read as the reverse complement.
TATTAATTGGCTGAAGACCCTGGGAATTAAAGATGATGAGATGCGGGTCAGAGATCATGATAAGGAAGAGCTTTCCTTTTACAGCAAGGCAACCTCTGATATTGAATTTCTCTTCCCCTTCGGCTGGGGCGAATTGTGGGGAATTGCAGACAGAACGGATTACGACTTAACTCAGCACCAGAACACTTCCGGACAGGATCTGACATATTTTGACGACGAAAAGAAGGAGCGGTATATTCCTTATGTTGTTGAGCCTTCGCTTGGAGCTGACCGTGTAACCCTGGCTTTCCTTTGCGCCGCATATGACGAGGAGGAGATTGCTGAGGGGGATATGCGTACGGTGCTTCGCTTCCACCCTGCCATTGCACCTGTTAAGATCGGCGTGCTTCCTCTTTCCAAAAAGCTTAATGATGGAGCAGAAAAGGTGTATCAGGAGCTTAGTAAATATTATAATTGTGAATTTGATGACAGAGGTAATATTGGAAAGCGTTACAGAAGGCAGGATGAGATCGGAACTCCATTCTGCGTAACCTATGATTTTGATTCTGAAGTGGATTTTGCAGTGACAGTGCGTGACCGGGATACTATGGAACAGGTGAGAGTACCCATTGCAGAGCTGAGAAGCTATTTCGAGGATAAATTCCGCTTCTAGTTCGTGCCTCTCCATAATAGAAAGCAATACAAGGAATTTTTAATAGTGCAGGCTATGAAGCAGATTGCTTCATTCCTGCACTATTTATTTTATCTGTTATTCCTCAATTACAGAATCCGATTGTTTCCAATGTATTGTTCCTGAATCGTGTTTTGGAGGAGAATAGAGAGAGAAAAGTTTCAATGGCTGGTCGCCGGTATTAACAATATTGTGCCAGGTATTAGCGGGGATCAGGATGGCACAGTTGTCGTTTACAGGCTGTTGAATAGAAAAATTATAAGGACTGTCTCCCATAAGCAGCAGCCCTTCTCCCTGTTCTATACGGATGAATTGATCCTCTCCCGAATGATTTTCCATACCGATATCTCCGCCCACAGGAATGCTCATGAGAGTAAGCTGCATATGTGTTCCAGTCCAGCGGGTCGTTCGGAAGGTGGGATTTCGCAGCGTATCATGGACAAGGTTCAGTACAAGAGGGTCTGGTCCATAGTCGTTTATGTCCCAGGTTAGATAAGTATTGTCTGATACGCAGCTATACTGGCAGGTGTTACATTTATATGGTATCATAGGATCACTCTTTTCGTGCATTGTAATGTATTATATGGCTGTGATCTTACCAGGTGACTGATATGGATAGAATTTATGCGGATTTTAGTTGTTTTTTATAGAATACTGCAAAAGACAAAGACAGCCCCAAA
>JAEWPQ010000288.1 GCA_023460575.1 Bacillota bacterium | reverse complement strand
GTCCACGAACTGGAGAGTCAAGCGTTTCATGCAAGGGATCACAGCTGTCACAATCTGATATTTCTGATTCATGAACCGTTGGAACCGCCTGCCTTCTAATTGGGCAATTATAGTCTTTGGGATTAATGAGAGTTGCATAGTAAGGGGTTATCGCCATTTTTAATTTCTTAAGGCTGGTGACTATTCCAAACTTTTCATCCTCTGTAAGTTTTATAACTTTTTCCAGCTCCTCTACCGTGGTAATTCTGTTAGATATCTGCCATTGCCAGCTGTTCCACTGTTCTTCGGTAACATCTTTCCATAACTCTATATTTTTATAATTCCTCTGCATTCACACCTCCATGAAAACGTTTCACAGTTACGATGATTACGATTCAGCCTATACATAAACGTATGCCGTAAGGTTGAATCGTAACTTGAATTCTGATAATTCTATAAAATCTGCGATATAAACTCTTTCGTTCTGTCATTTACCGGATGATTAAATATTTCTTCGGGTGTTCCCTCTTCCACAATCCTGCCTTCATCCATGTACACAATTCTGTCAGCAACTTCCCTTGCAAATCCCATTTCATGAGTCACAACAACCATGGTCATACCATCCTCCGCAAGATTTTTCATAACCTTCAAAACCTCACCAACCAGTTCGGGATCAAGGGCTGAAGTAGGTTCATCAAATAACATAATCTTAGGATTCATAGCTAATGCACGTGCAATGGCGACACGCTGTTTTTGCCCGCCTGATATCATCGCAGGATATATATCTGCCTTATCCTGCATATTAACTTTATCCAGCAGTAAAAGTCCTTGCTCCTTTGCCTTGGCAAGCGGAACCTTCTTAACCTGAGTTAAGCCTTCCATCACATTTTCCAATACAGTTTTGTGGGGAAACAGATTAAAATGCTGAAATACCATACCTACTTCCTGTCTGACTAAATGTAGATTTTTCGTCTTAGTTGTTATTGTTTTACCACCCAGTTCAATGGTTCCCTCCTGGTGTTTTTCAAGAAAATTAATACACCGAAGCAGCGTACTCTTTCCTGATCCGCTTGAACCAATAATAACAACCACTTCATTTTCATCTACATGGAATTCAATATTATGCAATACCTGATGTTTCCCAAACCATTTATTAAGTCCTTTTATATCTATCATAGGATGATCACTCCATTACTTTAAAATCACTGACATTTAACCGTTTCTCAACTACATTTGCTAATATGGTTAATACTGAGGTCATAATTAAATAGTAAATAGCTGCTATGGTTAACATTTCCATCAGCCGGAACGTAGAAGAACCAAGCTGTCTGGCATATAGCAATAATTCCGGTATTGCAACAGCACTTGCTAAAGAGGAGTCTTTTAGTGCTATAATTAACTGATTGCTTAATGAAGGGACTGCACGTTTAAATGCCTGTGGCAATATAATACGGCGCATTACTTTCCCTTCTGTCATACCCAGCGAAAGACCTGCTTCCCTCTGTCCTCTGGCAATCCCCTGTATGGATCCTCTGAATATTTCTGCAATATATGCAGCATTATGAAGTCCAAGTGCTAAAAAAGCAGAAGGTAAATTACCAAGACGAACAATATTAACCAAACCAAAATAAATAAATAGCAGCTGTAACAGCAACGGAGTTCCCCGAACGATCCATATATATACTTTCGCCGGATAACTTAAAATCCCATATTTGGATATACGCATCAGCGCGAGAATAAGCCCTAATATCAGACCAATCAGGATACCGAATACTGTCACCAGTAATGTCATCTTTGCTGCAGCTAAAAATGACATAAAATACTTTGGAATTATTGAAAAATCCCAAATACTCATACTTTTTCTCCTTTATCACGAAAACTCAAAACTATTTCACGGTGATATCAACGCCGCCCAGCCATTTTTCACTGATCTTTGTCAATGTGCCATCTTCATGCATTTCTTTTAAGATTTCATTTATTCGTTCCAGCAGTTCCTTATCATCCTTGTTGATTGCGATTCCCATATTTTCAAGCCGTAACAGCTCTCCAACAGGCATAATCGTATCACCACCAGCAATATCGTTCATTGCAGACAAGCCTACCAGCCGGTCCGTAATTACACCATCAACCCGGCCATTGATTAATTCCATAAGTGTTGCATTATCATCCTGATAAAAGCTTACTTCTGCTCCTAACTTTTCTGCATCCTGAACAAAGTTAGTTCCTGTGGTTACTGCAATCTTTTTTCCAGACATTTGCTTCACATCTGTAATTCCTGAATCTTTATTTATGAATAATTGTGCCCCGGAATAATAATAAGGGCTGGTAAAATCTACGACTTTAAGACGCTCATCTGTTATCGCCATACTGCCTAAGATCCCATCGTATCGTTTGTTTCTTAAGCCTTCCGTCAGACCATCCCAGTCAGATGTTACATAATTGAGTTTTACTCCCAGACGCTTTGCTATCTCTTCGCCTGTATCTACATCAAAGCCAACAACCTTGCCTTCTTCCATATAGTTAAATGGCGGATAGCCTCCGCTTCCTACGACAGTTAAGGTACCTGCCCCCTCAACGCGTTTTAGACTGTCTGTTTCTTCCTTTTTACAGCCTGTGACAAGAATTAAAATTGATATTAACATTAGTAAAAACATTAATCTTCTCTCTGATTTCATATGCCCTCCTCATTTTTACAAGCAAAAGTAACAACTTAATATTAACACAAAGTTGTTACTTTTCCAAGTAAAATATTTTCACTTTTACAAATTTTGGAAATAACTTCTAAAATTACGCAGGGATTTTCAGCCGGTAAATGGTAAATAGCCAGAAGCGCTAATGTGCAAATATTGGAACCTAACGTGTACAATTTTAGCGCATGGGTTGATCTGGTTAATAATTGCAATATACTAAAAAAGAGAAAGCAGCTCTGATAATAGTAACATGGCTGGATGCGAAGCCTAAAATCCGCAAATTTATGAAAGAGGAGGTGTAGGGCATGAAGAAGACAGTTATGAATATCAGCTTCAAGGAAGTATCAGAAAAAGATGTATCCAGATTTTCATTTAGCAATTGTAACTGCAATGGAAATTGCAACTGTAATTGTAGTTCATCAAACTGTAACTGCAATTGTCAGTGTAACTGTAACTGCAACTCAGGTGTATGACATACTTAAGAGAAAATAAAGGTGGATGATGAAAAAAAGAAAAGTAAGCGACATCTATTTTTATGAAGTATCACAAATATGGAAGCAGAAACCGATGTTTTCGTTTGTGCTGTGTGGCGGACCTGGAACAGATGATAATTGCAATTGTAAGTGTAATTGTGATTGTCGTGGCCCCGGTACCCCTGACCACTGCGATTGCAATTGCAATTGTAAGTGTAACTGTAATTAGTTTCATTCCCTTTCAAACAACTGAGAAAGGAGGGAAATATGAAACCGAAATATGTAACAAGTATCTCTTTTTCAGATGCAAAGCAAGTGTTAGATAAGAAGAATTTATTTTCTTTTAACAACTGTAATTGCGGTACCGGCAACTGTAACTGCAACTGCAGTTCCGATGGAGCAACGAATTGTAATTGTCCTTGTTTAGAGGGAATCAATTGTGGTTCAGGCATGAACTGTTCCGATGGAACGAATTGTAACTGCGGAGAAGGCAATTGTAATTGCAATGCCGGTGCATCTAACTGTAATTGTGGAGAAGGTAACTGTAATTGCATTCCTAAGTCTTGATTTAAGGGGAAGTATTAATGTCAATGTTAACAAACAAAAGTGAGGTGTTCTTTGGAGAAAATTGTACGGTCAAAATTTTTATGGGTGACACCATCAAAGGAAAACGGAACCTTTCTGGTAATTCATGAAAGGAGTAATATCGCTGTTGAGGTTACATTAGAGGTGATTCATATCATTGACCAATATATCACTCCGCGAACTCCGGTTATAGATAATTCGGATGAACAGGAACTTTATCGTTTGTTGACCGAGATTCACTTTCTACATAACAGTTCCTATGCGGAAAGTGAATCTCATGACATTTTGAATCACTGGCTATGCCGATTTGAAAAAGAAACGAGAACGATTCAGTATGAGAATGTAACGGCTATCTATGCGGCGAGAGAACAAGAGCCAGTTCAGGACATCTTAATCGAAATTTTAAAAATAGGGCAAGAACTTCATCAAGAGTTACTGGCCTTTCAACAACCACTATATATTCTATTTCTCACACCAGAGGAATATCGCTGCCTTCAGATGGAATTTCATGTACCGGATGATATCAGTGCTTTTATTGACAGCCGAACACTGTTGATTATGGATTATGAATCTTATTTTCAGACAGACAATACAAGTTCGTTTTACCCCACGATGAGACATGAATTAACCCACGTATTGTTCGGGCAATATGCCTACTATCTTCCTTTTTGGGTTGAAGAGGGGATTTGTGAATATTATTCAAAAAAATATCGGATAGATTATCTGAACTATGGATTAAAAGAAGAAACATTCATATCATTTGCAGAGATTCATTCCGAGAAAGTCAATTATATTTCTCAACTAAGCATATTCGAAGATATACAACATGTATTTTATTTGCAGGCAGTTAGTTTTATAGATTTTTTATTTCGAACACTGACAGCTGAGTGTATGTGGAAAACGATAGAGAAATCCAGTATCCGCAGAGATTTTTTTGAAGTATTAGAAATCGAATACGGAATTACCTTAGCAGAGTTACAAACCAAATGGGAAGCGTTTATCAAGCAATAAACATACGATACATAGAAAAAAGGAGGCACTTCATGGCATATCATCTTTCAGAACATTTACAGGAAATTTCATCGGATCAGGCAACTCTTCTTTACCACTCAAAAAACGGCAATAATTTAGTGATTGACGGAGGTGCAATTGAAATATATCACATGCTAAAAGCAGGTGACACACTGGAGATGATCCAGCAAGGGGTAGAGGGCGAGCAGTTACAAGAGTTTCTTGATAGTTTAATCAGTAAACAGTTTCTCATTGATGGGGAAGAAGTTCACCCATCGTATATAGTACCAGATGAAGATTATATTAAAGAAGGAAAAATGCTGGAGCATTTACGTTTGAATGTGACAGAAAACTGTAATTTACGATGTTCGTATTGCTACGAGCGAGTGTCAGATGTATGGAATCAAAAACGGATTATGAGCTGGGAAGTAGCAAAGAAAGCGATTGACCAGTTTTTATATTATATTAAGAAAAATGAAAAAAAGAAAATTTCGGTGCGTTTTTTTGGCGGAGAGCCAATGTTAAATTGGGATCTGGTTGAGAAAAGCATGGATTACATAAAGAATCAACTGATAGATGATGTTCGAGTCAGCTATATCATTAATACAAATGGAACGTTGATTGATGATACACGGGCTAAATTTTTAGCAGAAAATAATATTTCTATTAGTCTAAGTATAGATGGGGTAAAGGATATCCATGATAAGTACCGTGTTTATCCCAATGGATCTGGTTCGTTTGATATAGTGAGCAGTAATATGAATCATTTGATAGCGAATAAATGCCAGTTTAATTTATCGGTGGTTTGTACGGAAGAAACGCTGGAGAGATTACCCGACTTTCTTGACTATGTTTCGAAGAAACAAAAAGATTGCGACTACCGGATTCCTGTTTGCTTTAATTTTGTTCAGATTACAGACGATGAAGGACGATTGACCGATGATGAAAAGATTGATTTGCTGGTTGAGGCCTTAAAATATGCCAATGAAAAAGAAGTGCAGAGCTTTGGTGGTTTGACCCATTTTGTTTTTGAAAAGCTTCTCCATAATTATATCGGCACCTATTGCGGCGGAAGCGGAAGTGAATTTTCCATTTCTCCAGCTGGCGATATATTTCCATGTTCCGGGTTAGATGTTAATCTTGGAACCATTGAAAGTTTTGATGAGATCTTTCAATCGGAAACTTATAAGAATTTATGTAAAAGAAAATCCGGTAATATTGTGAGGTGTAAGGACTGTGAAATTGAATGCTTTTGCTCAGGTGGGTGTGTCGCTGATGTAGTAAGTAAAGCAGATCAGTCGAAAGGTTACTTTGATGGGTACACAGAAGATAAGTTGGAATGCCAGCCAGAGAAATCGACGCATCCGTATTGTGAACAGCAGAAAAAGCTATTTCATAAATTGGTAAACTACTATCTTCTCAGCCAGTAAAAATGCTGGTATGGAAAGGGGTTGATACCATATGAAAAGTAATATAACAAAGATAACCAAACGTTTGTCACGTACAGTAAAAAACTATTATTTTATCCTGAGTAAAGTATGGATGGTTGCGCCAAACTACCTGATTATTTTGATTATCATTGCCCTTGCAGGGGCAGTGCTGCCTATTATACCATTATTTTTTATGGAAAGAGTAATGAATATATTGGTAAACAGTTCTGGTGAAACCAAGGACTATAACATGTTAGTGGTTCTGTTACTTATGGGCGGATTTGTGAATTTTTTGGGGAGTTTCACCAGTGGATTTCGTACCTATTTATCCAATTTTGCTGTTGGGATTGTCGAGAAGCATATTAATGTTTCCATCGTGGAAATTGCATCTTCCACTGATTTGCGTTATGTCGACAGCAAAGACTATTTCGTCACATTAGATAACGTGAGGCGGTCGCTTGGAAGAAGATGGGATAACCTTGTCCTTGCACCAGTGAATTTAGCGGCTCATATGATTACGTTAACAGGTCTGTTTTTGATTTTGGGAAGTTATCATGGCTGGCTGTGTTTACTGGTTGTTATTGGAATTACCCCAAACGTATTGGTACAAATCAAATCCAGGGGTATGATGAATGATTTTTATGAGCAGCAATTAGAAGAAAATCGTAAAATTAACTATTTAGAGAATTTATTGACCGATCGAAGATATGCCGGGGAACTACGTTTATTTCAAATAAATCAACCGTTTATTCGTAAGTTTGAACATTTACTGGATGTCAGGCATACAAAGACAAATCAATTAAGAAAACGAGAATTAATTTCCACGAGCTTTGTATCGGTGCTGTCGTTTGCTACAATTGCAGTTTGCCAGGTAATCATTGCATATGATGTGTTTAGAAACTATTTAAAGCTAGGGCAATGGCAGCTTTATACCGGAGCAATTAGTTCGATTAGTTTTAATCTGGGTGTGGTGTTTAACATCATAGCAAATAGCTATGAAGAAGAATTATTTTCAAATGTGTTAAATGATTTTACACGCAAAACAGTTACAGTCGATGTATCTAAGGGAGAGCCATTAAAGTGCTTTCCAAATGTCATTGAGTTAGTAGATGTGGGTTTTTGTTATCCGGATTGTGATAATTTTGTTTTAAGGCACATTAATTTGTCCATTAGGCAGGGCGAAAAACTTGCTGTGGTGGGATTGAATGGTGCGGGAAAAACAACGTTAATTAAGCTGATTATCCATTTATACAAGCCGACAGAGGGAAAAATATTATTCGATGGAGTGGATACGTCAACGTATGCATTAAAAGATATTTATCAGCTATTTGGGATTGTCTTTCAAGACCACTCCCGGTATGCATTTACGCTAAAAGAGAATATTGCAATGAGTGATATAGAAAATATTCATAATGAGGAGCGATTACGTCTGGCCATGGAAAAATCCGGTGTCGATGAATTGGAAGAGACCTTGCCAAATGGAAGCGATACTTATTTGACGAAAGATTATGATAAAAATGGAATAGGTGGTTTGTCTGGCGGACAGTGGCAGAAAGTAGCGATTGCCAGAGGTTTTTTTAACGATGCTCCGTTCGTTATTTTTGATGAACCAGCGTCTAATCTTGACCCGGTTGCCGAGTATGAAGTGTATCAAAAGCTAATTACCTTATCCGGAGAAAAAACAACGATTGTAATTTCACATCGCTTATCCAGTGCAAGAATGTCGGATAAAATCATTCTGCTGGACAAAGGAACTGTGGCCGAGTCCGGAAGTCATGAGGAACTAATGAAATGCGGAAAGCAATATGCTCAGTTGTTTCAGTTACAGGCCGAGCAGTATACATAAGAAATTAGCAATTTACTGTGAAGTAGCCGGAGTAAGGGCAAACCCGCTTTATCCGGCTATTTGATATCCCGCAAGAGCGTAAATTTTCGAATGGGTGCCGGAAAGCATCCCATCATTTTTAAATTGTATTTCTGCTTTTTATCCTTTCGTAAACTTCAAGCAATATGGACCCAACACCGTAACAGACAATATCTTTTATATCAAACACCGAACCTAACACGATCCGCATAAACCTGTTACTTTCAAGTCCAAGTACCTGTACTAATTTGAAATATTGCAGCACCTCTACTCCTGCTGCAAATAGGAATACATACAATGGAAGTAATCTGCATCTCTCTGGTATAAAGATTCTCGTAAAGCTATACACCAAAATCACTACCAGCATATCTCCTACATACGGCCGTACAAACGTATCATGTACATATAATGCTATCATCACTTCCACAAATAGAAGCAATACAAATACAATTGCATACTTAACTCTTAACTGATTTCTTTTTGTCATTTGTAAGTTCATAACTCTCCCCAATCATTCTGATAATATCGATATCTGGAATTGTTCCATCCAGAATAATGGAACTCCAGTGTTCTTTGTTCTGGTGATATGCCGGGATAACAGACGCATATGTGTTTCTCCAGAAATCTCTCCACTCTGGATCACATTTTACATTGATCCAGATGTTGCCTTCTCTTTCATAGATCCAGGCAAATGCTTTCTTATTCTTTTTATGACGCATCAAAGTCCAGTTTGTATCGTGAAACGGATAATCCTCATAGACTTCCTTTAATTTTATGCATATGGCAATTACTTCTGAACGTTCTTTCATAACGATCACCTACTTTAAACAATTATTAATTCCAATATCTATATTGACAAACGAATTTTATCTACCAGAATTATATCCGCTGATAACCACTTTTGTCATGTACCCATTCCCCTTTTACCATATTTGGTACCCTTGTCTTCTTGCCGAATCATAGACCGGCTGCATGTTTTTCTCAAGAATATTATAGAATTCCTCTTTTGAATTTCCTTTTCTATAGAGTTCCTGATTGGCCCATATGGAATGTAAATTATCTCGATAGCAAGACTCGTACTTCTTTCTGATCTCTGGTTTTCTTTCATCATGAATCATTCCATATAGTATGAACTGGTTACTTGCAAATCGTTTAAAAAAAGGATCCCATTGGGGAAGCTTATTACTTTTTGAAGAATTTAACGTCGAATCCATAGGCATTAAATTCCACAATTCATCGTTCATTACAAAGGACCAAGGAATAAAATGATCGACATCATAATTACCTTTTACAATAGGCGAATTTTTAAATACATCTACGATAGAGTGATTATCCATAACTGCTTTCCACAGCTTCCTAACGTTGTTTAGTTTGCGCAATTTTTCATTCATTGGCGCAAGCTTATATATAAGTCCGGGGACTTCGGGATTATTGTTTTGAAGCCACTTAACCTTTTCATATTGTATCCAGCCTAGAATGGATACTGTATTATCCTGTATCATCTTTATCCAGGCTTCATTAAAAAAGACTTCCTTCTTAAGTAAGCTTCCTGTTCCAAGTGTATATGGCAGTAATGATATCTGATTGACTCTTTCAATATAGGAAACCATTCTTTGCGTGCTCCCCCAATCCACTCTTTCCTGACACTTATCGAAAAATCCTGAGAGTGCTCTATACGGAACCATATGGGTTAGCTGTTCTTTATAGAGTGCCAGCTCTTTATCATATTCTTTTATTTTATTCTTAATTTCTACCTTAGAAGCATTTCCCGGAAGCTGACTCAACTCCTGCAGCGTAAGAACGGCTCTTTCCAATCCATCTTTTACCCGACCTTCAATCATACCACTGAGATGAATATGAAATTCTAAAACCGTATACCATGCATTTGCAATCATCTCATCAATTATTTCATTGAAGCTGGTCTCTTTTACTCCTTCGGAAATCTGATGAACGATTGCCTCAAGCCAATAGAACTTATAACAGTATGACGGATTCTTCATCATAAGAGAAAATGCGTGTATATCAAGACTGTTATAATATTTGCCATCAATATTTAATTGATAGCCGATTTTCTCAAAATCAAATTGAGCCATTAATCTTCATCCCTGCCTTGTCTTATGTGTGCTATTACCAATCGGTTTTCTGCATCAACTCTTTTTCAGTTGATCATATTTTTCCTTACTGCCCTTAGATAATTCTATTGGATACTTTTCATTGTTTTTTTTAATCTTCGCCTGAACAATCTCATCTAAATCAAGACCGCATGCATCAGCCATAAGCACACAGTAATTTATAACATCTGCAAGTTCTTCTCTTACCTTGTCCATCTTTTCTGTGCAATTCACATCTTCAGCACTCCACTGAAAAACTTCCAGTAATTCAGCCGCCTCCAGTGAAATGGATATCGCTAAATCCTTGGGATTATGAAACTGCTTCCAGTTTCGGTCATCACGGAATTGTAAAATCCTATTTATTGTGTTTTGTGTCATTCATTTTTTCCTCCACCACATCTATATACAGCCACAAATAATTTTTAGAATCATTCATAGCCACTCTTTTCTAAAAAATATGCCATTTTTCTATTAACCCTACTGTAGTTAAATACTCCATAATTGCCCCTACCGTCTGGCATATACCACCTTATTATATTCTTATGTTTGAATATTTTCAACGAATATCGACGATTATTGAGCCTTATCGAGCTTCTTTCTGAATGTTTTCTATTCTACAAAATAAAATGAACACTTTACGCATCCTGTTTTATCTACGCAATAGGAACCTTTTTCACGTAATTTCCGAAAATCATCATTTCCTATCGGTAAGATTCTTTTTGCCCCCATGCCTTCTATCCGTTCTAAGACATTTGAAGTATAAGCCTTTTTAATTATATATTCAGTTAATGACATTACATTAAAGTTCGCACATGGCACACAACTACAAAAAGGAGCCGTATTTTCCGACCCCTTTTTTTTAATTTAAGTGTGTTTCTATTATTGCATTAATAAAGTTTTATTCAAATATGATTTTTCAAAAATAATCCTTCTTGCTGTGTTAATTGTTCAAGTAATTGTACTACTTCATCGGGTGCATTAAATATTGCTACTGAAAACTCTCCTTTAATACTAATAAGAAAAGAAAACTCAGGAAAAATAATTTTCATAGATGAAAAATCTTTTAATATAATTTGACGAATAATATATGATAATTTTTTAGGCGTGTTATTTCTAATATTCAACTCAAATGGAAAATTAAAGTCTTTTGGTACTTTTTTTGTAGGTTCTATTAAATATATCTCACATTGATAATAGTATATAAGTTTTAAAATTATCCTGGTAATTTTTTTGGAAAATGACTTAAGATAACTCTTGACAAAATATTCTTCTAATTCTAAATATCCGGGGTCATTAGTATTATATGGAATATAATCAATATAATAATAATTTTCAGATTCAAAAGAATCTATATCCTCATACATAAAAATTCTCCTTTTACTTTCCTAAAACTTCACCATTTTCGCCTAATGAAGCCACTCTTTTTCAAATCCTTTCTTATACTTTATATTCCGATAAGATGATTTCCGGCTTATCCGCTTGCTTTAGTTTTATTAATTCAATATTGGTGACAAAATTCAAAAGAGCATCAATTACAGCCAGCATATTTGTCTGCGCATAATCTTTGTAATAATTAAATGATAAATCATTTCCCTGAGACAGAAGAACATAATCTGCAAGCTCCGAGATTGGTGACTGTGCATAGGAGGTAATTGCAATGCACTTCAATCCTTTGTCTTTTGCTAACTCCATTCCCAATAATACTGGTTTTGACGACCCGGATTTTGAAATTGCTATTACAATATCTTCTGGTTCTGCGAGATTGATATGATTCATATAGTATTCCACCGATGCTCCAAAACTACTTTTAATTCCAAGTCTGCCTAGTCGAAAATCCATGTACTGGGACAAAACATTTGTATTTCCACTTGCAATAACATGTGCAACATTACAGTTTTTGAGCAAACTCACACAATTCCACATGGTCTCTTCATCAATTTTTTTCCCAATTGCAATCAAATTTTCAGCATAGCTCTGAAACAAACGTTCAACCGCTCCGCTGCTTTCTGAAATATCAGATTCTGTATATTGCATTTTACCAATATCTCTTGCCAAAGTAATCCTGAACTGATAATAACCCGAATAACCAATATGACGGCACATTCGAACAATGGTAGCATCACTTACTCCACTCAGCTTTGCTAGCTCTGACACATTCGATTCAACCGTTTTTTGAGGATTTTCTAAAACAAAATCTGCTACTTTCTTTTCTGCTGAGAAGATTTCATCATATTTTTCCTGAATAACATCGATTACTTGTCTCTCTAATAATATAGAATCCTTCAAAATTCTCCACTCCCCCTTAAAATCACTAAGATCTATGTTTGTTTAAAAATGACAAAGCGTCTTCATTCGTTCCTCTACATAAGGCTGCAATCTTGATTGCGCATATGCTGCTAAATTAATTATTTTAACAGGATCCGGATTATTTTTATTCTCTATTGAAAAGTCCGACACTGCATCATAATATTTACCTAAAAATTCTGTACCAAGATTAAATTTATTAATACCTTTTGAAAAGGCAACCAATAGCTGATTATCCGGTATTCCACTACCTCCATGAAGAACCAGTGAAACATTCGTAGCAGCATGAATCTCTTCCAATCGCTTCATATCCAATAACGGCGTCTCAATATATTCACCATGAGCATTTCCTATAGAGACAGCCAAAGAATTAACACCAGTTTCTCTGCAGAATTTCTCTGCTGCATCTGCCTTTGTATACAAGTCTGCCTTGTTATTATCAGCTGCCGCAGCAGCTCCGACATGTCCAATTTCTCCCTCTACGCAAACACCTAATTCCCTTGCTTTCAAAACAACCTTCCTGGTCAACGCGATATTGGCATCCAAATCATACATGGAGCCATCTATCATGACTGATTCAAAACCACAATTGATTGTATTTAAAATTGATTCGTAGCTAAAGTCATGATCCGCATGCAGTCCGATCGGTACTGTTACGTCCTTTGCCAGTTCTTTGACCATCGTTGCATAATTTTCAAATCCGGTTGTATGCTGAACTGCGACATGCTCCGGATACAGCATGACCATAGCTGGTGTATTGGCAGCTTGAGCCGCGCATACAACGGTTCTTGCCATTATATAATCTATGCAGACAAATGAAATTACTGCTGTATTGCTTTCTTTTGCCATCTTTAAAATATTTTCTGTTTTTTCGTACATGATGCTCTTCCTTTCCTTGATACCTATTATAACTGATTTATAGTAATAATCCAAACAAAATACCTCCCGCAAAGGAGTCTCCAAGACCAACAACCGTTGGATTTTTTACAAAGCTTAAATCCTTGCTTGGTATACAGTGTATTTTATCTCCAATTATATCCTTGATCTGCCTGCAAAATATCACACTATCTTTTTTATCTGGCAGTTCTTTTGTCTGTTCATAGTCGTCCACGGTAAAGTAATCACCTTTTCTAAAACGTGTAGAAGCCATGATTACTCCATTTTCCAGAGAAATCTTCCATGCATCAACCTGTTCTCCATAAGCAAGTGCCCAAGCGGCAGAATGTATTATAATCGTTTTCACACCTACTTTTTTATAAACATATTCTATTGCTTCTTTCACCTCATACGGGTTAAGGATTTCTATTGTTTTCTCAATATACTGCTGCAGTTCATCTTCATTCATACTGATCAAATCAAGCTGCGGTGCAAGTTGCTGATGTACGTAATGGCGGAATTCTGATTTAATATAACAACCATCCTCTATCATAATGGTCGCGTCCTTGGGAAGATAGGATAACAATTTTTTTGTCTTCTTGATTCTGTCCTTCAGTACATCAAAATCCAAAATTTCCGTAAACGATCCCAACAAAAATGCCTCACATTCACGTATCATCTCTCCAAATACGTCATCAAGTATTGGCATATTCAGGCTGTATTCATCCCGTGAAATTAAAATTCTATTCTCTCTGGGCGTGATAAAATCTATATCGTTGGCTTGAATTCGAACTCCTCCTGCACACTGTAAAATAATATGCGGATATATTTCTGCATGATCTGCATCCACTCCAGGTAAAACCCTGACTTTGGAAGGCATCAGCCTCTTAACATGCTCATTATAGCAACTTGTTTGTAACAAACTTGGATATCCCATACGGTCAAGAATGATAGCTGCCCTGGTGGGTGTTCCTCCTAAGGTTATCTTATAATCAAAATGATTGGAAAATTCCACACAGGTTTCAGACTTATCAGGAACAATTTCACAACCGATACCAGCTTTCAAATGCGCAAGACACATAATCCAGACAGCCCTCTCTGAATCTACCTCTATATCCATTTTTAATTCATCTGCATATAGATTAAATGCTCTGATCTGCCTTTCTATAATACTTGTATCCCATACCAGTTCATAATCTACACACGTATGGAAACCCAGCGCAATTCTCTCATTCATTCTGCGATCTCCTTAAATTTAGTAAAGTGATGCCTTACCTTCCGATTTAAATAACGCAATCTTATCAAATGCAATTTGCTTCATTGCCTCTACACAGATTGGCTGAATCACATTCGGTTCACGAAGTGCTGCATCTTTAAGAACTTCTCTCATTTTATCGTAATAAGCAACCTTAATATCACTGGAAATATTTATTTTACTCACACCATGCTCAACGGATTTCGCAATTTCTGAATCTTTGTTTGAAGATCCTCCATGGAGTACAAGAGGGACATCCACAATTTTATTTATTTCATCTAAAATATCGATTCGAAGCTCTGGTTTCTTATCTTTTGGATAAATACCATGGCATGTTCCAATTGCAACTGCCAGACAATCGATACCTGTTTTTTCAATAAAATCCTTTGCTTGCATCGGATCAGTAAATAGTATATCATCTACGGCTGTTGTTTCCACAGAATCTGTATTTCCGATGGTTCCCAACTCTCCCTCAACGGATACATGAACCGCATGTGCAATTTCACATACTTTTTGACATATAGAAATATTGTCTTCATAAGACTGGCTTGATGCATCAATCATTACCGAAGTAAACCCTGCACGAATTGCCGTAATGACCTGCTCATAAGTTCCGCCATGATCTAAATGAATAACCGCCGGAACAGATGAATTATGAATTCGTTCGATAATCCCTCTTACCATTTCGGTTGAGATATGTCTAAGCTCATCCGGATGGATTGCAATAATTACAGGTGCATTTTTCTCTTCCACTGCTTCCATGATTCCATTAAACATATTGTAATCACTAATATTAAAAGCTGGAATTGCAAACTTGTTTTTCTTAGCTACCGTAAGTAAATTTTTCATGTTCATTAACATAATAGAAACCTCTTTTCTTTCATCATAATTAATTTTTTTATATCCATTAACCTTTAATCCCGCCAGCAGACATTCCCTCAATAAAATATCTCTGAAAAAATACAAACAATATTAATACAGGAATAGATCCCAGCACACTCATGGCCATCATCTGGCTCCAGTCATATGCATGTTGACCCATTAATAAGTTAATACCAATCGGCACGGTACGCATACCTGTTGTCTGAGTTAATGCCAGTGCAAATAAATACTCATTCCATGCTTGCATAAAAGTATACATTCCTACAGAAACCATTCCTGGTAATGATATAGGTACTAATATGCACCAAAGAGCTTTCCATCTCGATCCCCCATCTATCATAACGGCTTCATCCAACTCTCTTGACAAAGTGTTAAAATATCCCGTCATCATCAAGATACAATAGGGTAAGGTTGTTACCATATAAGTGAGCATTAGTGCGAAATACGTATTGAACAATCCCAATGCAACAATTAAACCCATGTAAGGGATTAACAATACGATAGGCGGAATTGCCTGCACGCTCACAATCAGCGAATTGAAGATTCCTTTTCCCGGAAAATCGAACCTGCTAAAAGCATATGCTGAAAGTATTCCAACGAACAATGTCCCTATTACTACAACAATTGACACAATATAACTATTGATAAAAAATCGAACCTTCACCGAATCCGTAATTACAGCCACATATGATGCCAAACTAGCAGTACTATCTATAAATTTAGGAGGCCATGAAAAAATAGCAGAATTGGATTTAAATGAAGAACAAACCATCCAAAGTATTGGAAACCCCGAAAAAATTCCTCCAGAAATCAAAAGAACAGTAGCAATAAACTTTTTCAACTTCTTATAGCTTCCAACCATATTTTACTTCCTCACCTTCTTCTGCTGTTTAACATAGAAAATGGCAATGATCACACAAACCAAAAGTAAAACAGTAGCAGCTGTTGCTGCCATACTATAATTCACCTTCTGGAACGTTAATTTATAAATATAAACGCTCACTGTCTGTGTTGAATTCACTGGCCCTCCGCCGGTTAGCATCCAAATCACATTAAATGACTGTAAAGTCCAGATAAAGTCCAGCATTGCAATACTAATTAAAATTGGCATTAATTGTGGAATAGTGATATAAAAGAAACATTTTGAATCAGTGGCCCCATCAATGGCAGCACTTTCATACAAATCTCCAGAAATTCCTTGCAAACCTGCAAGAATGCTAATCATATAAAAAGGATACCCACACCAGATATTGATAAAGCATATAACTGCCAAAGCGATACTTCTGTTACTTAACCATTCTGTATTTCTAGACACCCCTGGAAAAATTGATAAAATATAATTTACAATACCAGATGGCTGAAGCATTAGCTTCCACAAAATTGCAACTACAGACGCTGTAAATACCCATGGCAGAATATAAATAACGCGGGCAATTGTTTTTGTTCTTATGGAAAAGTATTTTGAATTTAGCAGCATTGCAAAAAGCATTCCTAAAAGCAAATGTGCGACGACACTAACTACCACAAAAATAATTGTATTTGATACCGAACTCCAGTAATCGGAATTAGACAATAATTCTTTGTAATTATCAAGTCCTACAAAAGCAGGGTTTTTAGAAACTACAGCCTTGTCCATGAAAGAATATCCAATTACCATGCAAATAGGAATCACCATGAAAATAGTCATCAAGGTAAGCGTTGGCATCAAGTACCTATATGGAGCGGTTTTCTTTCCTAATATTTTCATAGTGCATTCCTCCTAAATTGCATCTGCTCATTTTGGGAAAAAGGGTCTTTTCTGACCCTTTTCCCAAATTCACCCCTGAAAGTACTTTACTTTCCTGCTTTATCAAGGTACCCCTGCCAATTATCAAGCATTTTATCCTTGTCCAAATCACCTTCAAGATACTTTACAAGATCATTGGTCATAGATGTCATTACATCGGATGCATTGGGAAGTCCTATGAATTCGTTAATTACATAATTCTTCTTATAAAGCTCATAATACGACTGGAACTGTTTTGGAGCTGCGCTATAATCCGGCTGAGCCACCGTGCTGTTCGGGAATGCAGACATGGTAGATGCCAATCCAGCTGAAGCTGAACCATCTTTTCCATCCTTACCGCCCAATAAGTAGTTAATAAAATCTGCTGCTTCTTTTTTATTCTTACATGAATCAGAAATTCCTACTGCCCAGCTTGCATAACAAATTCCGCTCTTATCTTTATATCCGTCTTTAACAGGTATCGTAGTAGCTTCAAAATTTAATTTAGAAAATTGACTCATAGTAGCAGCTGACGCAATTGTAAATGCACAGTTACCTGCTGCAAAATTACTTGTCATTGCAGACTCTTCCAGTGTACTCATACCAGGATATAAGGATTTATCATCATAAAGCTTTTTAAACATTTCTACCAGAGAAGCCAAGTCCTGATTTCCCTTAACCTTATATTCTCCGCTGTCATCCTTCATGCTGATTCCCGAAGCCCATCCTGTGCCCATGAATACATTCTGAATACCGTTTGCATTTGTTGTGCCAAGATTTAATGCAAAAGCAGAATGCCCTGCCGCAGTAATTTTTTTACATGCCGCTTCCAGTTCACTCCATGTGGTCGGAACAGATTCAACACCAGAATCCTTAAGAATATCCATGTTTACATACATCGGATAAGAGAAATTCAATACTGGAACAACATAACCCTTACCTTTTACTTTCCAGATATCGCTGGCAAGACTGCTATTTACACCAGCTGCATCTACATCAGTCAGAATTCCCATATCTACAAATTCTGATAACCAAGCTCCATCAACACTTATGATATCTGCAATGGTTCCATTTGTTGAACCTGCTGTAATTGCGGTCTTTGTATCCGACCAGGGTGCCGTGAGTAGTTCAACTTTAACTCCTGTCTCCTTTTCATACTTTGAACAAATTTCATCCAAATACCCCTCTGGAAGTTCAGCTCCCCACCACTGCTGAAACTTCAAGGTAATATTCTTACCAGCTCCTTCCGTTGTTGCAGCTTCTTGCTTTGTTGCAGCTTCTTCCTTTGTTGCAGCTCCCGTGCTTTCACCGGGTTTTTTCGTTCCACTACTGGATCCACAAGCTGCCAGACTTGCTGTCATAATTGCCACTAAGCATACAGCAATTACCTTTTTCATAAACGTACCTCTTTTCATTCCTTATCCTCCATATTCTTTTTTTCGTGAAATAATATTTCACATCGTTTCCCTATAAGCTCTGTTCATTATTTTTGTCCGTTCAGTCGAATTATTCTGTGTAATTTTATTTTATCATAATTCTCGTATATGTCAATATAGTTGTTATTTATTTTATATTATTTGTATATTTATAACAATTATTTTATTCTATTTCATATAGCTCGTACTATTTTTGTTTATATTTCACAACATATTATCCATGTAATAATATTTCATTTCATCATTTTATCATTTATGAAGTTCGTTTGATATTTCGTTGCTATATTCTTTAGCTTCCTCGCATGAATAAAAAAACTGATCTACCGAAATGCCGGGTAAGGTATACCTGTATCCTCTCTTTTACTTCTCGAGCTTTTATCGCCATAACATCGTATTTCCGACGAGTGATATGTTTATGGCACAATATACGCTTATGCCTAATGTTTGTGGAACATTGTCGCTTGCTTTTAACGGAAACGCAATCATTGCCGAATTAGGGGGAGCCCTCTTTAACCCCTCCATGATAATAACAGTTCTATGCCTGCGGGCTCATTTTTGTAGTCCGGCATATACAGTAGCACCATGCAGAGATACTGGTATACATTTAAGTGATTGGTCTTAGCTGTTTCTATCATACTGTACAAACCGCACTGGCACTGGCACCTGCACCTGCTACAGAAGTATGGAACATGAAAGCTTTTCTACCCAGAGCATAACTTTTCACACGACATTCAGCCGCATTATTGGATTTATGATAATAATTGCATAAATCTAAAAACGCAGCGAAACGGCGTGCCAAATCGTATGCAATCGGACGTAAAAATTTCCTATTTCATAATTCGGTACCAGGAGCAGATGCCAGTGCCATTGTATACAGCATGATTGAAACTGCAAAAACAAACCAGATCAATGTGTTCTATATCTCTACACAGTATTGTTATATATACCGTACTATAAAAATGAGGTTAAATGGTAAACGGTAGGTCATTCATTGCTTACCGCACAATTTTCACCCACAAGAGTTCACCGATGTGAGGTGAACTAAAACCAAAATAGAGCCATGCTTCTCGCACGGCTCAGTTCAATCATATCTATAAACTCTTTGCATATTGTTACGGAGCATTTTATTTGCACCTATTTTCACTCAAATTAATCGGATTATTTTACCCTAATTCTAGCCTTGTAGAAGCGGTAATTGTCTTTTTAATTATTGATCCTATAAGGATTCCAGGGGCTAAATCTAAATGGAACAGATGCTCCCCCTAATTCATCTACTCTATCTTGAGGATCTAGTCTTTCATACCTATTTTATAAACATCTTTGCCAAAAGCACCAATATTAGAAATGACGTAAACATAATCTGCTCTTTGATAACAGAAGAAAAGTGATAATGTACAATAAAGGGGGATTTTGCTCCAATATGTATTTATTCTTCTAATTCTGGAGCACTGTCTAAAAGTTCTTCCGATTCAGTTGAAGGAAGTTCTGATACTTCTCTTAGTTTACTATTAATTTTCCTTGTTCTGACACCAATGAGTTTATCCAGTTCTTCACCTGTTTGTTCTATACGTTTCTGTGCTGCGGAAAGAACAGTTTCAAATCGGGAAAATTCTGTTTTCACTGCACCCAGAACATTCCAAACCTCGCTAGAACGCTTTTGAATAGCGAGAGTTTTAAATCCCATTTGTAAGCTATTTAATAGTGCTGCAAAGGTTGTTGGCCCGGCTATGTTTACACGATACTGCCTTTGCAACGTATCTATAAGCCCCTTACGTACCACCTCAGCGTACAAGCCTTCAAATGGTAAGAACATAATTGCAAAATCAGTTGTATATGGTGGATCTATATATTTATAGTGAATGTCTTTCGCACAACCTTTAATTCTTGTCTCAAGAGCAGCTTGTGCGACAACAATAGCGTCATTATCTCCTGACTCATAAGCATCAACTAATTGACTATATGTATCACCTGGGAATTTGGCATCAATGGGCAAATATACACATCCGTCATCTTCTCCGCCTGGTAGCTTAATTGCATATTCAACACGATTCATTGAACCTCTCTTTGTGACCACGTTCTCGTCATATTGTTCTTTTGTCAATATTTCTTCAATGATAGCTCCCAATTGATATTCACCGACAATGCCCCTCGTCTTAACATTGGATAAAACCTTTTTCAGATCTCCAACTCCGGTAGCGAGTGTTTTCATCTCACCTAATCCAGTATATACCTCCTGAAGTCTATCATTTACCATTTTAAATGATTGTGTAATCCGTTCATCAAGGGTTTTTTGCAATTTTTCATCTACTGTAGCTCGCATTTTTTCAAGCTGCTGATTATTATCGTTACGTAAAGATTCCAATCGTTCTTGCACAGTATTTCTTATACCATCTATGGATTCTTTGTTTTGTACGGTGAAGGTTTTGAATTGCTCGTCTACTGATTTCAGTCTATCAGATACAGAGGTTTCTAAACTTGTCTGTGCTTCCTTTAACATTTGAGATATCTCACTTAAACGTTTGTCCTGCATTGCAAACTGCTTATTCTGTGCTTCTGAAAGCATTGTAGTAGTCTCTTTCACGCTATTTTGAAGTGCTGTAATACTTTCCGACTGGCTAACTTGAAGCGATGATAACTTTTCAACTACATCAACTTTCATTACGCTCTGATTTTTTGAAATACTATCAGTCAATTCTTTCAGTCTAATATCCTGTCTATCGGTAGATTGATTTTGAACCAATGTAAAGGAATCCGCAAAACTTTTCATTGTATTTTGGACGTTCATCCCCATCTCCGTTCTTGAAGAACGTATTTCATTTAGTATTTCATTTTTCATAGATCCAATAAGCACTGTCTGCTGATTGGAAATCTCACTTAGCAATTCTCTTTTAATTTTATCAATATCTACAGATGTTGATTTTCGCATAGTTAAAACAATGTTGATAATGATTGCGATTAGTATTAGAATGCATAGAATTATTAGTGTAGTCATACCCTTATTCCCCCTTTATAAACTATTTTAAATAATCATACCACACCTATAATATAAAAAAAATAGGGCATATCACTTTTATTAAAACAATAAGCCAGAAACATATAACATGTCACCTGCCTATCATAAATTATTCTATTCAGTTTTTATCATTACCTGCAATCAATTCTTTTAATTCAGCAATTGAAATATTATTGTCCTCAAGTACAGAAGACAATTCCTTGAGCTCTTCTAATTTTAATTTTTCCCCTGTAACACACCAGAAGTCTTACTGCATCTGTTGTCTAGAGGGGATATGTTGCATTGTAATTTTAGGCACTAATTATAGAAGGTGAAGAGCTTCCCTTCAGATAAAAGAAAACCCGCGTAGTAATCCGCGGGGATAACACAAGCAAAAATGCTGGAATTTATTTGCCCCAAAATGCCGGAAAATAAATTCCATTTTTTGCTGGAAAGTACTTGCCGTTTACAAGTATTACTCCTCTTTGAGGCCTACCTGTCCATTCATGAGCATTGGTAACAAGAAATCCCTGAGAGATGCAAGCTCTGCACTTTCTTTACGAATATGCAGAAACTTTTCCATTAGTAAATCTACAGTATTTGCAAATTTATGTAAAACTTCATCATTTGGGCATAATACTTTTATATTACATAAGTTTTTCTGGTTTAGCTTTGGTTGTGCTGACCCTGTTATTAGTCCACTAATGTCAATCTCACTTAAAAAGATATGTATGAATGATAATGGAATCTTCTTTTTGCCTAAAATATGTGCATGATTGTTTACCCAAAATTTACCATCTGCCAGTGTAATAATACTTTCATTTTGTGATTTCAAATTATTTCCATCTTCTGCAACTAATAAGTATGTCCCATCGAAAATATAATCTTCTACATAATCAATAACTCCTTGTGCCCCATAATATGGATACTTTTTAATCTTCTGTTTTCCCCTTTCAGTTGTAGATAATGGAATTCGTTTATAATCAAGTATTTCGATAGCTTCGTCTAAGTTTTTAACTTCCCATCCCTCTGGAATCTCTCTTTTCAGTTCTTCGTTCCAAACCATCTTACCACCTGTTGATTTATAAGGCTTGCTCTCTTCAGTTGGAAAATCAAACTGCAAGAACCAGTAATCATAGATTGTCTTTGCCATTGCTTCAAGTTCTGCGTTGATTTTGTTATTGATCTGTATTTTTGCATCTATTGCTCCAAGCACATCAGCTATTCTATTCTGATACTTAACTGATGGGAGCTTCACAGGATACTCATATAAGCTATCCAATTCCACTCCTGTTTGTCCTCCTGTTCTTGAAGACATTGAATCAACGTATTTCAAAATAGCAGGTTGTAACAAAAAATAGTATAGATAATCTTTATTGACTCCATTTAATGGATTAGCCTTCATTATTGCTACATTATATGCCCCCTTAAACCCTCTAAATATCTGAAAAATAGGAGGACCATATCTTCCAATTAAAATGTCATCGCTTTCACAAAACTTAGTCGTTGAGTTTTGCGGAATAAAAGTTATGAAGTTATCACTTAGTCTATCCCTTGTTTGAATCAATCTTACATAACCTTCTTTTTCAGCATAAATAAATTCACTCTTGGGTGGTTGACTTCCACCAATAAACTCGCATATATCTTTTATTACTTTATTCTCATATATCATACTTCAATTCCCCCAATCTCTTTTTAATATCATCTTCAAGAGATTTTCCCTCTGAGAAGTACTTTGCAAGGTTATCTGAATATGCCATCATTCTCTGATTAAACTGTTTCTGATTAAGTTCCACATATTCAATCTTGACCTCAAAATACTGACCTGCTGAGAAAGAGTAATTTTTTTCTGTAATCTGGTCGTATGTTACTTTAATAGAAAAGTCTTCGATAACTTCCTGATTGATAAACGTATTCTGAATCTTCTCGATTTCCTCATTACTTAGAACAGTCTTCTGGTTCTTTCCATCTTTTACCTTTGTTCCAAGTTTAGATGCATCTACTAGCATGATTTCTCCATCATGATTAGACTTATCAATAAAAAGCACAGACACATTTGTTCCTGTATTTGCAAAGATATTTGAAGGGAATGAGATTACACCTTTCAGCCATTTCTTTTCAATGATAGTCTGTCTGATTGTTTTCTCAATTCCTGACTGAGCTGTAATAAAACCTGTTGGCACTACGATAGCAGCCTTACCATTCTCCTTTAAACTCCACATGATGTGTTGAATAAAGCAAAGATATATTCCCATAGACTCTTTCTTTTTGTTAGGAATCTTAGGGACTCCTGCAAAGAATCTCTTTAAACCATCGTGCTGGTCTGACTCAGCCCACTTCTGTTCAATCGAATCTCTTGTTGATGAAAAGTCCATCTTGAAAGGAGGATTTGCAGTAATATAGTCAAACTGTTTTACTCCTGATGAAGCATCGTGAGGTGTATTATAGTGTGCAGGTGTTTCAAGCGTATCGCCCTCGATGATATTATCCAGTGAACCTGTAAGCCCATTCAGAAGCATATTGATTCTTAAAAAGCGTGATGACTTACCTGAGATGTCCTGAGTAAACACATGTGCCTTATCACCAAAGCTACCCTTACCAAGTTCATTTGCAAGATGAAGCACAAGAGAACCAGAGCCAGCAGAAGGGTCATAAACCTCATACACCTTATCTTCTATTGGTGTCATATTTACAAGAATCTTTGAAATGATATTTGAAATAGCCTGTGGTGTAAAATATTCAGCATAAACTCCACTTGCTACGTTATAATCCTTGATTAAGTATTCAAAAATTGTGCTGTAGAAATCAAAGTTATTCTTGAAAGCATCCCCAAAATCAAACTTCTCCTGACTGATGATACCAAAGATATTCTTAGCAAAGTTATTTCTCTTTGAAGCTTCCACATTCTCTGTGATTCTTGTAAACAGTGGTTTCTTTCCACCATCTGCTGTGTCAACTGAAAAAGCCTCATTCTTAGTGTCATTTGAAATCTTCTCTAATGCGTTATCGAACAGCTCATAGAACTTATCATTAGAAGTCTTGTTAATGAGATACTCTATTGTCTCGTCATAAGTAAATGCTACATCCTGAGGATATGAGTCATAGAACGCATCAAGCTCATCATTCTCATTCTTTAACACTTCCTCTTTTGTCATCTCAATTTCTTCTGCAAATTCCTTTAAATTAGCCATAAACTTATCGTTCAGAAACTTATAAAGAAATACAGATGTAATTACTACTTCCTCGCTTGCCTGATTAGATAAACCATTCGTAGAACACAGTCCCTTTAATTCATCAATAACCTGTTTAATCTTACTCTCCAATGCAAAAACATCTGACATGATTTTTCTCCTATCTGAATAATTGTATGTTAGTGTAAAGCTCATTCAAGAGATGCTCATAGAAAGGCTTTACCTCTTTGTAAATCTTCTCTTTTAATAAAGATTTTGTAATATCCTGCTTGATTGTATCTGTAAAATTCTTCCTACCCTGAATAATCAAAGTATCATATTCCAGCCTGCCCTTAATATCCTCATAAGTAATAACAAGCATCTTTTCGATTGTCTTGTTTGAAACAGCAGGAAAAGCCTCTATTGCATCTTTGTATGTTTTTACAAAAGCAAAATTACCCCCATAGATTTCACCAAGACGCTCATTTTCTCTGTTGATATTCTGAGCCTGCTTTAAAGCTTCAATAAGATCGTCTGTGATAGCATCTAGTTCTGCAAGATTAGAAATCGAAAGCTTATCAAATATCTGCTGTAAAAGCTGGTCTAATTTGACAATCTTGATATCACCTTTGTTTTTATTCTTGTGAATCTCATTATGTATCTGTCTTACCACTTCTTCAAAACGCTTAAACTCTGCATTATCTTTTGATAGTTCCCCAAGATTCATGATGCTGATTCTGATTTTTATAAACTCATATAGAATCTCAACAACCTCGTCATTCGAGATGACATCCATCATACCAACAGTATTTGTTTGTAAGTTGATAAAGTCGATTCTTTCCTGAACTGTACGAAGAAGCAACTTATTCTTAGCAGAGTCTATCTGCTCTGCATAATCCAGTGCACGAGATAGAATAAACTCTATTTCACACTCTTTTATGCCATTGAGCAACCTTCTGATTTTCAGTAATGTATCTTTATTGAATTGTGATACAAACCTTGAAAAACGCTCTGTATTATCTGTCGGTACAATATCTTCTAGTTGTTCCACATAAGCATGATATTTCTTATTGATATCTTCCTTATCCACTACCAAGCCTGACAAAGAACCCTCTTCCTCACCATTCTCGTTCAAGTCAGCTTCAAGCTCTTTTATATAAGACTCAATCGTTGCATTGTATTCCTGTTCTATGTCTACGAAATCTACGATATAGCCATAGTTATAAACCTTGCCTTTAGGTGATTTATACGGTCTGTTTACTCTTGAAATTGTCTGTAAAAGTGACTGAGCATGAGGACCTCTGAGCAAGTACATCTTTTTAAGTCGCTTCACGTCATAGCCTGTTGTGAGCATGAAGTTTACAATCAGAATATCTGGAGATAGTGTATCTCTAAAATCAATCTGATTGTTCTTATTGATTTGACTCTGAGAAGGATCATTCACATCTGTGATAACAAGTCCTGCCTTCAACTTTGAATTAGCATTAAACCACTGATGTACTTTTCTTGCCTGTGTATTAGTTCTGCAAACAATCATGCCACCTATTGTATTATCTACGTTCTGCAACCTGAAATTCACAAAGTCCTTCTCGATAAAGCTACCCAGTGCATTTACATAAGCATCTGACTCGTAGATATCCTTATCTTCAAATTGGTTATCTTCCACATCAAGATTCTTTTTGATTTCTGATTTAGCAACTGTATCTATGCTTTCCTTCTTAATTCTGAGTGTGTAGCCATCTGCGATTGATTTATCATAGAAATACTTGTGAATGTAATCACCAAACTTCAAATTAGAACGCTCTTTCTTACTCAGTAGTGGTGTACCTGTAAGTGCAATATAAACTGCATCTGCATCACAAGTCATTAAGCTCTTAAAGAACTCACCCTTTGAAGAGTATGAACGATGTGCCTCGTCAATAAAAAATACTCTCTGAATGTTCGCACCATAATGATTCTTTGCCTCAGGCATCTTCCCTTCAAACTTCTGAATGTTTACAACACAAATTTCACCAATCGCATTTGCATTGATATTTGTAGATAGCGGTTTGTTTAGTTCTTTTGTAAACTCAACTTTGTTATTACAATTAACTACATTCAATCCTCGATTCTTAAACTCTGTGTTTGCCTGTGTGAGTAAATCCAATCTATCGACTACAAAGAAGAATCTTGTTGTTACACTCTTCTTCGCATAATAATCCCTGACTACCCTATTTGAAAATGATGCAAGAGCTGTCTTACCTGAACCCTGTGTGTGCCAGATGATTCCACCCTTACCACCACCTTCAAGTCTCTCTATAATCTTTCTTGTAGCAAAGAACTGAGGGTATCTCATGATATGTTTCTGAGGAACCTTCCCATCTACAAATGTGATACCATATCTTAAAAAGTAAACAAATCTCTCAGTGTCAAACACACTTGTCACAAAGCTATTGCAAGGAGCGGTCACTTTTAGATTTTCCTTAAACTCTGGTGTATCTGTTTCTTTATCATTATAGCCACAGTCTTTCATAACAGCTTTTATCTCTGTCATTGTAATCTCTTTGTAGTTATAGTTGATAAGATACTTGTCATCATCTTCCCTGAAAAATGAAAAGCTTGTATTTTGTCCATTAGGTGCAGTATAGAAAGAGCCTGCTTTGATATCCTCTGCATCGTCTGCTCCCTCATACTCCATGTTATTTGAGAATGAAACTATCTGTATAAAGTTAAAGAACTTTCTATAGTCCTGATTCTGCAATCTTTTGTTTATCATCCTGTCAAATTCTTTTTGTATTCCACCCTCATTGTTTGGTTTCTTCACCTCAAGAAACGCCAGCGGCATACCATTGACAAGAATGTTGATGTCTGGTCTGAACGACCCTTCTTCTGTTCCCTCGATGACACAGAAAGGAAGCTCATCTACAACAGCAAAATCATTCTTTGTGATGTCCTCAAAGTCAATGAGCTTTACTTTATCAAGAGGATTGATAAGCCAGTTATAAAATTCTTTTCCCAAATCATTATTCTTTATCAGAGCGTTAATCTCGGACAGAATCATTTTGACTTCATCGTATGTAAACTCTCTGTCATTGATTCTCTCCAATGATGGTTTAAACCTATTGATGAATACTTTTGTATTAAAATCTATGTCTGCATCTCTCAAAGACTGATAGTTGTATCCTAGTCTAAGAAACTGAATCGTTGCAGGTATTTTTACTCTTGTATCTTCATTAAAGATTAAACTCATAGTTATTTTTTTCCTTTTCTAAGTATTCGTATATGTAATTTGATAATCAACTTTATTTTGCTATAATAAAAGCATAAAACGATATAGAATTATCCTTACGCTGATACTCACGATTTTCATCGCAAATCTTTTTTATAAACGCATTTGTCTCATAATTCCAAGGTTTCTTTCTTGCCAAGCTTATCAACTCCTTCTTCATGTACTGTACTGCTTTGATTATAGAGTATAAACCTGCCTAAAGGAAGAACTAAAAAAGAGCTGTGAGAAAATTCCCACAACCCTTTGTTTTAAACTATATCAGGCTCCTGCCGTGTCAGCTTAAACTCGTTAAAGTAATACTGTGTCAAAGCTGTGTCAATCTTTGTTTTCTGTGTCATAGAAACTGCTTGAAAATGCTGTAAAATCAAGCAAATATCAAATTAACTATTTGATGTAAATTTGATGTAAATCTCCTATAATCCAAGTAAAAAACCTGCGTAGACCATTGATTTTATTAGGTTTTTACTTGTCAAGGGACTTCATCGTCGGGATTAGAAAAAAGCGAATTTTATCTTTATTCGTCTATATTCTTGGTTGCGTCAAACCTTGTGTTTTAAAGCCTTTATGCTCTATTTGAACTTTATCTTTGTTCGTCACTGTTCTTTTATTTGAGATAAATGTTGAGATAAAACAAAGCATACTCAAACCTAATATGATTCCCTCTGTTAAATCAGCATATTTTGATCTTGCCCTCCAGATTCTTAAATGATTCCTTTTTCTTTTCTTCACTGGCTTCTGCATATATGTTCATTGTTGTTGTAATATCGCTATGGCCCATAATTTCTTGAATGATTTTTATATTGGTTTCATTCTCGCAAAACCGAGTGCAGAAGGTATGCCGCAAATTATGAATAGAAAAATGACGAATGGAATTAGCTTCCCTATGCTCCGCTTTTGCCCTATCCTTTTCTTGATTATTGTAGGCAGTATATATTCTTTGGATAGCCCGGTTAATAGTCTGTGGATTATGGACATATCCTTCCCTGTTTGTAAAAATAAATCCATTGTAACCATCTATGTCTGCAGTATTATATCCTCTCTGCATCTGCTGCTGTTTCTCCTGTAACAATGCCTTCTTTACCTCTTCCAACATCGGAATTGTCCGGCAGCCTGCATTTGTCTTTGGTGTAGTAATATGCATTTCACATTTTCCACTATCCTGTTGGCGATATACCAAATTATGATTAATACTGATTGTTTGATTCTCAAAATCGCAGTCCTGCCACCTTAAACCAATAATCTCACCTACACGACAACCAGTCCCCAGGAATACTGTAAACAGTGGCAACCAGTGACTATAGATATTGGACCCTACCATATAATTGATAAATGCCTCTTGCTCTCGTTCTGTCAATGCATGGCGCTTTGGTTTTTCCCAACTATGACCTTTCTTTATTTCCACCATTACTCCATCAGTAGGATTGCTTCTGATATAACCATCACGAACCGCCAGAGTGAAGACCGGATGTAATATTGTGTTAATTATCTCCATACTATTGGGCTTAAATCCCTTATCCTTTATAAGCCAATTATAATATGCCTTTATATCCGAATACTTTATACTGGCTATTTTCTTCTTCCCGATGTGCTCCGATACGTAATTTTTATACATATACAAATAATTAGTTCTTGTCGATTGCTTTAATTCATATTTTCCAGCCATATATAAATTAAATACCTCATTCAACGTGGTTTTACTGTTCGCAGCAGACTTTATACCATCATCAACGTCCCTACTTATTTGCTTTATTTTTTCACGTAGACTTAAATCAGATTTCTTTCCCGTTGGCGTTCTGTCTGTTTCTACCAGCTTCCAACTGTAAACAGTGCTTCTCTTACCTTTGCTATCCATATATTGATAACGATAGCGACCATCTTTCATCTGGTTTTCGCCATCTTTCAAGATCCGTCCTTTGCTATCCTTACGTTTTTCTGCCATATTATTTACTCCTTATAAAGAGTGCAACACCAAAACTGCTATATGCCGCACTCTTTCAACTTTTTTCAACCCCGTGGAATTAATAGATTGTTATTTCCTTACAATTTATACGCCAACTCTTTCTTTGCACGAATAGCTATATCAATTATTCGGGCAGCGCAATGCTTTAACTCTTCCCCATTCTCCTCATTCTCCAAATTTTTCAAGAGCATGGTTTTAAATACTTCCATATCATCAAGGCTATAATCAACAAGCTTCATAGCCATATCTTCAATAAACTGCCTATCTTCTCTGCTCACTTTAAATTCTTCTTTATTCATTTTAAATTACCCTCCTTAGCTTATGGTTGCAAAGTAATAATTCTATGATATAATCTAATTATCCTTATCGCATTGGTGTGTGATCGGGTATATTTTTTCATTATCCCTGTGCGTTTGCCGATGCACGGGGTTTTTATTTATGGTGCGTTTGGCAGCAGGATTATGTATTTACCGTTATACACCTGCTGCCCTTTTATTAATCGCTGTGCACCTACTGTACAGTGAATCTCATGGTCTGCGCAGGAGCCATATACTTCTTGTAAAGTATCGGGTGGTCTGCTGCAAAGGCTTTACTGTTAAACTTATTACTCATTACCGCCTTGAATCTCACGGTCCAGTCACCTATTGCCGCCTCCTCTGATCCTCTGGCTTCCAACTCTTTCTTTATTTCTTCCTGCAGGACCGCCATCTGCTTTTCAATAGATTTCTTCTGGATCTCCAAATCTTTTAAGCTATTAACCTTTTTAAGTAACGTTTTCTCTGACATTGTGTGCGCTCCTTCCTCCTTGTCGATTCTTACCGGTCTATCGTTCGCCAGCTTTGGCACCTCCTCACCGGGATTGAATCTTTACACCGTTCCTGTAATCTTCCTGACTATTGGTTTTGCCATTGCTCACTCACAGGTATATTGACTGGAATTTCATAACCTTTTCGGGATCATCGGTGCTTGTTGTTTTGTTGTTTGTATCTTATGTACTCATTATATATCTATTTACACCAATAGTCTATTGATATTTTTACTATATTTACACCAATATATTTGTCTGTTTTTTATATTTACACCAATAGAATATAATGCTATAATTCAGGTATCATTGAATAAGTGTATTTGTATTTACCCCAATCAACCAGGAAGGACGTGTATGCTGTGACAGAAGACACAAAAGTTAGCAAAGCTCAACAGAAAGCAGTAAATAAATATGTCAAGAATAACTACGACAGAGTTAATGTTACTTTTCCCAAAGGCAAAAAAGCA
This sequence comes from Bacillota bacterium, assembly GCA_023460575.1. GTDB lineage: Bacteria > Bacillota > Clostridia > Lachnospirales > Lachnospiraceae > Lacrimispora. The sequence goes on along the minus strand of JAEWPQ010000288.1, from coordinate 323 downwards.
CTGATTCAAACCCATGCTGAAAGCAACGGCGAAAGTGTTAATGCCTTTATCAACCGGGCCATTGATGAAGCTATGGACAGAGATCCAAAAGAACAGGTTTAAAATATTAGGCCTTTTTAGGGGGTATAAAAAGAATTTATAAACCTATTGAAATACCACATTAGATATGTTATATTGGAATTACAAAAGGAACAACCGCCCACAAGGGGTTGACCCGAATTAGGATAGAGAAGCCACCCGTACCGGTCAAGTATCAGGGTGGTTTTTCTTATGTATTGCTACTTACTAAACGTAAAAACGAATGTAAGTAATGCCAAAATGAA
>JAEWPQ010000287.1 GCA_023460575.1 Bacillota bacterium | reverse complement strand
GGTGAAGAGTGCTCTAAAAGAATCCACAAATAAAAATATGGTGGTGGTCAATCTTCTGGAGATCATGGGAGACAAGGTCAAAGAGGAAGAACTGACCGATGGAATGGAAACGGAAGAGGAAGAGACTTTGGAGGACAGTGAAAATGGCCCAGACTACGATGAACACGTTTGGCTGTCACTGAAAAATGCCAAGACCTTCTGTCATTATATTGCCTCAAAGCTGGGAGAACTGGACAGCGCAAATACCAGTTATTATTCTGCAAATGCTGATGCCTATGGAAAAGAACTGGATGCGTTAGATAAAAGCTACCAGCAGACCGTGGACTCTGCCACACAACATACCATTCTGTTTGGAGACCGTTTCCCTTTCCGCTATCTGGCAGATGATTACAATCTTTCCTGCTATGCTGCTTTTTCAGGCTGCTCGGCTGAAACGGAAGCCAGCTTTGAAACCATAGCCTTTCTTTCCAGAAAAGTCGACGAGCTGGGTCTGAACAGCGTGCTTACAATTGAAGGAACCAAACATAAAATCGCAGAAACCATTATTCAAAATACAAAGAAAAAGAATCAGGCGGTGCGTACCTTAAACTCCATGCAAAGCACTACTTCAAAGGATATGGAAAATGGCTCGACTTATCTTTCTATCATGCAGTCCAATCTGGAAGTGCTGAAAGAAGCATTGAATTGACAGGAGGAATGAACATGGTACAGCTAGCATGTAACAACCTTACCCTTGGCTACGAGGGTAAGACGGTTTTGAAAAGTCTTGATTTTTCCGTAAACAACGGCGATTATCTTTGCATTGTGGGAGAAAATGGCTCTGGTAAAAGCACACTGATGAAAGCAATCCTGCGCCTTCATTCCCCATTGGAAGGAAGTATTGTTGTAAAAGACGAACTTCGGACAGCTGGGATGGGATATCTGCCGCAACAGACAATGGTACAAAAGGATTTTCCGGCTTCTGTCTGGGAAATCGTCTTGTCCGGCTGTTTAAACCGCTGTGGACTGCGTCCTTATTACAACCGCAAGGAAAAGCAGCTTTCTCGTTACAACATGGAGAAAATGGGAATTTCCCATTTATCAGAGAAGTGCTACAGAGAATTATCCGGGGGGCAGAAGCAGCGGGTTCTACTGGCACGGGCGCTTTGTGCCGCAGGAAAGATGCTTCTCCTAGACGAGCCTGTTTCCGGTCTTGATCCAAAAGGGACTTGTGAAATGTATGAACTGATCGGCAAGCTTAATAAAGAAGGCATTACCGTCATCATGATCTCTCATGATGTGGATGCAGCCATAAAGTTTGCCAGCCACATCCTGCACATAGGAAAACATCACTTTTTCGGTACAAAAGAGGAATACCTGAAAAATACCATAGGCAAAGCTTACGTACCTGGGGATGGAGGCAGAGACATATGAATATATTAATGGAAAAATTAATATCGTATTTTGAATACCCCTTTGTTCGCTATGCGCTGATTGTAGGCATATTGATCGCCCTTTGTTCCTCACTCCTGGGAGTTACGCTGGTACTAAAGCGCTTTTCTTTCATAGGCGATGGTCTTTCCCATGTCGCCTTTGGCGCAATGTCCATTGCTACGGTAATGAAACTGACCAACCAAATGCTTCTTATTCTTCCGGTCACAATTATCTGTGCAGTCCTTCTGCTGCGCACTGGTAAAAATGCCAAAATCAATGGAGATGCGGCTGTTGCAATGGTCTCAGTGGGGGCTCTGGCCATAGGCTATCTGTTCATTAATATTTTTTCCGCTTCCGCCAACTTAGCAGGAGATGTATGCAGCACGCTGTTTGGATCAACTTCCATATTGACGCTTTCCAAGATGCAAGTATGGCTTTGTGCCGCACTCTCAGTGGTGGTTATCGCTGTATTTCTCCTGTTTTACCATAAAATTTTTGCAGTGACCTTTGACGAAGATTTTGCACAAGCCACAGGAATAAATGCGGATCAATATAATCTTCTGATCGCCGTTATCATTGCCATCATCATCGTGCTTGCAATGAATCTCGTAGGCTCCCTTCTGATTTCAGCGCTGATTATCTTTCCCGCTCTTTCGGCGATGCGTTTGTACAGAAATTTCAGGTCCGTGACCATCTTCTCGGCTATTCTGTCTGTTTTCTGTGCTGTACTGGGGATTCTTATATCCATACTGGCCGGTACTCCCGTGGGTTCCACTATCGTTGCCGCAGATATCGGGGCATTTGCTGTATGTTCACTCATTGGGTGGCTTTCCGGAGGGGCCAAAGTATGAAGCGTATCCTTAAAATTGTTTTAATTCTTTTTATAGTAAATTTAATAGTGACCGGCTGCCATAAGAATAGTACTCCAGATTCCGCACAATACAGTGCGGACCGTCGGGAGGAAACTGACGCCAATTCTTATCCACCTGATTTTGCGACTCCTCCTGATGATCTATTGCAGGGAGATGCCAGCAATTCTTCTGATGATCCTGCTATTGATATTGACCTGACAAAATTAAGCAGTACCATGATCTTTTCCGAGGTCTACAACATGATGGTATCTCCTGAACAGTATATGGGGAAAACAGTAAAAGCGGAAGGATCATTCCAGGTATTCCAGGATCCTGACACAAAGAAAAATTATTATGCCATTATAATTGCGGATGCCACTGCCTGTTGTCAGCAGGGATTGGAATTTATCTGGAGCGGAGAACACACTTATCCAGATGATTACCCGGAATCTGAAAGGGAAATAGAAATAAAGGGGGTATTTCAGAGCTATCAGGAAGGTGACAATGTTTATTATTATTTGCTGGTGAATGAAGTAAACCCAGTATAGGAAATTCTCCTTTATATTATGTAAATATAAAAGCATGGTTAGCAATCAATACTTCATCCCCCTTATTTAAGGCCACTGTCTCATTTGTTTCCAATATCCGCCCATTCACAGATGTCCCGTTGGTGGAGTTTAAATCACTGATACAGTATTTCTCTCCTTCCCGGTCTATCCTGGCATGAATCCTGCTCACTGCCTCCCCAGCCAGGATACAATCAACCATGCCCTCCTGCTTTCCTATTAAATAGGGAACATAAGTAATTGCTATATCATCCTCATCAGACCCCATTGCGCGTAAGTAACGAATACACTTATCTTCATCGGCATCAGTCAGCAGTGTGGTCTGAAATCCATCTTCTTCTAACACTTGGTGTTTTGGTATGTTATCCTTTATTTCTTCCTCAAAGGTTACCTGCCAGTCATAGCTTTCCACCGGATGACGACTATCCTCATCTCGCTTTGCCGCTGTATTTTTTAGCTGCTGCGGTGTCTTTTTCCATAAGGAAAAAGCCAAAAAAGCCGAGAAAATCCCTGCAAAAGGTACTGTATACCAGAATTTCCAGATTCCTTTCATACCAGAAAACAGCCATAAACCTGCGGCAACACCAGCCATAGCCAAAACCGGGATAAAACAGACCATCCCGGTCTTTTTTATTTCGGGCGAATCAATCCTGCCTATCACCTCTTCACTGATATCACTTAAATTATCTATTCCATTAGAAAAGGGAGGAATCGGATTCTCTTCCGGGCCGTTATCCCGTTCCTGCTGCCGTAAATTTTCATCAGTATCTTTTGAGCCGGTACATATTCTTCCTGTAATCTTTAATAGATCCTTGATCCCATAATTTTCTTTCAGACTTTCCTGATACAGTCCATAGGCCATTACCACGCATTCCTTATCCTGATGATTGACCTTACCCAGAAGATATCTTAAAACCCCGGTCATCTCTTCTGGGAATCCCACTTGCCTTCCTGGTACAAAGCATAAGAATACCGAAAACTGTTCGGGTTCTACATAAATGTAATCTGGTTCCAGAAGAATCTGCCTTTCCTTAAGAAGATAGCGTTCTAATCCTTCCAGAGTACGTCCAATATCTCCTATTAATTTTTTAAGCTGCTCCACACCCAGGCTATGATATTCAAGAATTCTGTTTAAAGGCTGCTTTGAAGTGATTTCATAATAATAAAGCTTCCGGCCATCCACCTGCTTAACCTGAAATTTCAATAGTCCATCTATCCTGTTTGACGACAGCATATGTGTTTCGTAATTGTCATATCCAGATTCTTCTGGCTCTATTATTAAATAATTCTGCTTCATTTCCCTCCTGTATGCAACCTTCATTTCATTCCTCCTGACTGATGAGAGTTACCATCCTTAAAAAGTTCTCCGGATCAAACACACCCTGTTCCAACTCCAGATCCCACGCTCCTGCCGTGCCCCGTGCATTTACTTTCCTGCCCGTCACAGGGTTTCCTCTAACCTTAATCTGAAACTCATACTTTTTCCAGGAAAATGGACTCCCGGCTCTACGTGACGCCCACATTGCAGCATCATCCGGTGACTCTGTTTCGTTATGGCGCAGCCTTTGCAAAGACTCTGCCAACGCCATTGCTCCCACCACTTCATCCCTCAGGCAATAGGCCGTTTGAATGGAAATAATCAGTGCCCATAAAACGGTTGCCATAACAAAAGCCGCTTCAATCGTATAGCTTCCCCTTAGTTTTCTCTTCACAGCATCACCAGTCCAATCCAGACCGGCACCAGAAAGGGCAGAAAGGGCACTGTTTTCTTTCTCACATTCCTCCCCCGGAACAAGCCCCATATGTAAATACCGCCACAGGCGATACCATTTAAAAAAATTCCATAGATCAAAAGCTTTAAGTTTAAATCCGCACTTAAAAATAATCCGCTGACCATAAAAAAACATCCATCTCCAATACCGATTGCCTCACCCGTTAACAGGCTCATTAGCAGGAGCCCGGCTCCCACCGTGCAGCTTAGAAGCATTTCTGCTCCCATATCCTTCCGAAAAAGTGCAAGCACTATTCCTGCCGCACCGGCTGCTTTAAAAATCCATACGCTAACGGACTTTTCTCTCCAATCCTCCCAGGCAGCTGCCAACAAAAATACGACAAATAAAACTTTTCTTATGCTTTCCAGCATTGAAACACCTCCCTATTGTGAACAGTAAGAACATGCTCCCAAGTGACTGACGTGTGATAAGGGGACAGCCTCCACATAAGATATAATGGAAGAGCAATTTCTGTCACTGTGATATCTTTCTCCTGACGGCATGATGAAAACACTGCCGTTCTCCTCTGCAAGCCTTCCGCATCTGCTGCAGGGCTTATATTTCCCGCCAGATGAATTACGGGCATTTTCCACCTCTTTATAAGCAATCTGTTTTATATCATTATATAAGTAATGACAGGTCCGCTGCCGGTGGTATCTTGTGCTTGCTTTACCAATGTAAACAAGCTCATCCTCTGGTAACTCTTTATTGCCGCCTCTTTCCTCCCGGCCAATCCAGGCCCTCCGGCAGCATCTCGCTGTCATTGGTATGCTGTTCAGACCAAAAACAGAAAAGGGAATTTTAAACCGGTAATCCATCACCAGATCAATTGTCTCCCCATCCTTTAAAACAGAAGAGCGTGCAAAGGTAGCCGATTCCAGCCGTTCAAACCCGCACATCCCCTCTACTCTTTTTTTTACATAAAGAAGAATTCCTTTCTCTGTCAGCCCATCCATAAATTCCTCTGAAAAACCTTCGATTCCTGAAACCATCAACCGTTCTCCCAGTTTAAGCTGCTGTAATACATACACGTACTGGCTCACTTCTTCCCCTGACACTTCCAAAGCAGTCTGAATGCGCCTTCCTTCCTGCATGGCCTTCATGGGAACCATGAGTATTACCATACAAAACAGAAAGATTGGCAGAACTAAGGACGCTTCCACAGTCAGACTTCCTTTTTTCCGCAAAAAGGGGGCAGATGATAATACCCTTTTTACAAGGAATCCCTGTTTCTTGAAGGGGATTGGTACCTGGAGAGTAACCTTTTTTTTATTTTTTTCTTGGAACGCCTTGAAAAAGGGCATGATCACCTGCCTCCTTTCCTCTTATTTATCTAATAGTCCGTCTTAAAGGTTCACTCACATATCACCCTTAATATGCTTTTTCAGTCCGGACCTCCAACGGATAAAACGGATTACTTCCCCCAAAAAACATATGCTTTGATTTACCGATTCCCCGTATTTCAGCCTGGTAAATACAGTTTGCCATACGGAAATCCGGCTGTTTTCTGGATATGTTCATCTGGATCACATCCATAAGCCGATAATGCTGCCGTCCTGCATCTCCCATGAGGAGGAGTAGCGTTAAATAGGCAGTATAATTAATTCCCCCTTCATCTTCTGTTCCTCCTGTGCTGGTACCAGTCCTTCCCAATTCCATCAGACCATCAAACGACAGCTTCCACGTATCACTTGATTTAAATAAGGCCACCTTTTTCCCCTCTAAGAGCATCTTTACATCTGCAGCCGCCTCACCCAGGGCCCAAATGCTCATAACAAAGAATGCTACGATTCCCGTCAGGGGAGCCAGACCCACAGCTCCGGTAATAAGCCCTGCAACAGCCCTTGCCTCCTCTCTCTTCTGGCTGTCAGACAGGATATGAATCAGGTTCATGCCCTCTCTTATCATAATAATATTAAGAACTGTCTGCTTTAGATTTTCCTCATCAGTCGCTTTACCTGAAATCAGATACTCCAATTCATATTTTACCTGGTTTTCTGTCTCAGAAAGAAAATTTGTTAAAAA
>JAEWPQ010000286.1 GCA_023460575.1 Bacillota bacterium | reverse complement strand
GATACATACACTGTTCCAGCCATATGTCCTTCTGGTATGCACTTAACGGATACTCTGTAACGCTTTTCATTCCTGTTTCCATACTAATTGATCTCCCCTTATTGCTATGAATTTAACAAGTGTCTCTCAGATAATATCCGGTCAAAAAGAGAAATAACTTCTTCCGGATCGTACAGATTTTTTGAAACACAAAGTTCCATCATTAACCTTCCTGAAATGGTAGCCGATGAAAGGAAAAGTGACTGGGCTCTCACAGAGATATAAAACGATTCCACCCATTTTTCCATAATCGGATATGATATAATGCCAAGGTTAGAAAGAGTGATTGATGTATTCATCAACGGCCCCCTTTCAGACATGGTTTTCTTACACGACTTTAAACATAGTCTTTTGTATTTTTCCAATGAATTGGACAATACAGCTGCCAAACGCAGCAAGCCGTACGGGACTCCTCTTTTAAACCATTTAAACGCTCCTTTTACCTGTTTTCTCAAATCTCCCTCCCGGAAGAACTGCGCCGGAAGACTCGCCACATAGTTCCCATGCATGGACTGCGGTGAATAGGAATGCAAAGGCTGTATATCCATAGGCATGGAGACAAGCACCCGCTGTTTTCCTGAATCATGCTCCAATAATCCATCTGTCATTCTGTAACAGAGATATTCCCCAAATGTCATATCGTACCGTCTGCTCTGGCGTAATATTTCCCTGGTTTTCTCAGCACTGAAGCTGTAGGATTTTTTCACATAGCCTCTGCCTCTCTTTGGTTTTCTGTCATAACTTAAATCTAAGGTTTCGTTTTTATCCTTCTTATTAGCATTTAATGCAAAGCCTGTTAAAAAAACAGGCAGCCATAAATAAGCAGATATTCTTCTCCCGGTGCGAAGAATCCGTTCTCTTAAGCCGGAAGAGACATCTGTCTCTCCCGGTGCTGTGTCAATTTCACATGAATAGTATTCAAGCCACTTCTTAATCCAGAATATCAGTCCCCGGCCATTGGTCACGGCATGGTGCATGGAAAATACCATTGTATTCTCATTTACAGGAAACAGGTGAAAAACCAGCCTGGAATTGGTGGAATCGTATCGTTCCAAAACTTCATCCTCAGTATAATACTTAGAAAGCTGCTCCTCTTCATAATCAAGCAAAGCTTTTAGCTCCTCTTTTGGAAACCGGTTCCATTTAAACGTATTTTTTTCAGGCTGTTCCACCACTTTTGCCTGCAGCAGCGGATTTTCCATAACCAGCGACCGGTAGCTGGGATACAATCGTTCCGGATCAATTGTTTTCTTAAAGCTGACTGTAGCTATCATGCAATTGGACGAATTAAATTCTTCTGTTCCAAAAAAATATAAACTTGCAAGTTTGATTGCATCCATCTTTTACTGCCTCCAGCGTATTATTATTGCATAAACCCTACATTTCTGCAGTGTTCAATCATGAGCTTTACTCTGCTGCTGTCAAGCTTTGGCCACTCAAATCCCAGTGCCTTTAAGATACCGTCGGTCTTTCTGTTCTTCACCAGGAATAATGTTTTGCTGGCTCCTTCAAAGAAAACATTGGAATGGACAAGTATTCTGGAAACTTCCTGTTTCGCCTCATCATCATCGTATTTTTTCAGAATAAACGAGGTAAACTTGTCCACGGGCATTGTCTCCACTTCTACCCCCGCCTGATTTAAAAACCGGGCAAAGGAAATCATGTTAATCCGATGGCTGTTAAATAAATGGTACGTCTCATTTTTTAAATTTTTTCTGTCAAACAGCAGTACAACCGCTTTCCCCACCTGGTCTACAAAGGAAAAATCCAGGGTTTTATCGGTAATCGCAGGGACATATCCTAGTTTTATCAGGGATTTCACCATGGTGTAGAACGCATTATCCTGAATATTTTCCTGGAAAATACCGGACTTTGAATCAAAGACCAGATTCCCCACCCTGAAAACATTGCATATAATGCCTTCTTCTCTCGCCCTGACAATCTGCTTCTCAGCCTCCAGCTTCGTCATTACATAGTAGTTGTCGGAGCTCTGTTTAACATCACAGTCATACTCAGTAAACACCACGCTTGACTGATCTTCTATTAATCCGCTTCCCACACTGGTTGTAGAGATGAAGTTATACACCTTTTTCTTCCCTGTACCGGCAAATTCAATGAGTCTTTTATTTCCTTCCACATTAATTGCATAGAACTCCGAGTAATTCCCAAAATGCTTTACATTTGCCGCCGAGTTTATGACTGCATCAATTTTTTCCGCCAGGGTCTCATAACGCTCTTTGCTCAGTCCGAAGTACTCCTCTGTTAAATCTCCGCTAAATACAGACAATCTGTCTTCCAGTGTTTCCTGTCCGCAGATCTCATCTCCAAAGTGGAACTTAAGCTTTTCATGCAGCCTTTCCCGTGCATCACTGTCATCCTTTCCTCTGACAGCTACGTAAATTTTATAATCAGTGATCTTCAGCAGCTGATGTACAATCTGTATTCCAAGATAACCGGTTCCACCTGCCACCAGTATATTCTGGTAGCCAGCCTTTTCTGAAATCTCAACTTCTTTATACTTCTGATTTCTTTTATGGTATTCTTTCAGACTTTTAAGGATTCTGCCATCACTGGCTCCCCTTCCTTCAATTCTGGTAACCGCAGCTTCCTGAAGTGCTTCAATCGCTGTCTTCAGTCTGTCTTTTGAGTATTTTATCTGATCTGACAGTCTCCGTATTGTGGGGTATTGGAAAATGTCGTTAATCCCAATTTCAAATTCTGACGCCAGCCTTGATACTGCCTGAATTGCCTTGATTGAATTACCGCCCAGCATAAAGAAATTGTCATCGATTCCAATTGATTCAATCCCCAGTGTATCCTGCCACACTTCCTGAATCTTCTTATCCGCATCGTTTCTCGGGCTTATGAAATCTGCCCCGGAATTTCCGCGCATTTCGGGCTCCGGCAGTGCTTTTTTATCAATCTTACCGCTTTGAGTCATGGGCATAAGCTCCATCTGCATAAAGAAGGATGGCACCATATAGTCCGGAAGTTCCTTTAAAAGATGTTTTTTCAATTCTTCTGCTTCCAGCTCATCTTCCGCCGTATAATATGCTGTGAGATATTTCTCTTTCTTTTTATCCTCTCTGGCGATCACTGCCACATCACGGATCAGCGGATACTTATGTAAGTTTGCTTCAATCTCCCCAAGCTCGATCCGAAATCCCCGGATCTTTACCTGGTCATCAATTCTTCCTAAATACTCCACATTCCCATCCGGCAGCCAGCGGGCAAGATCTCCTGTCCGGTACATCTTCTTTCCGGCTTCATACGGGTTATCAACAAACTTTTCTGCAGTCAGGGACTGGCGGTTTAAATAGCCTCTGGCTATGCCGTCTCCTGATACGCACATCTCTCCGGACGCCCCTACCGGCAAAAGCTTCTGGTCCTTATCCAGTATATAAATCCTTGTATTGGACACAGGCTTTCCAATGGGGACCGAATCATATCCCATCTCTTCGCTGCGGTATTTCCATGCGGTTGCGATGACACTGTATTCAGTAGGACCGTAGGCATTCATATAAGAAGCCTTGTCCTTCCACTTTGCAACCAGTTCCTTTGTAATAGCCGATCCGCCGGTTACCAGCTTCTTTAATGACGGCAGACTGCCCGGCTCAATGCCTGAAAGGTATGCAGGCGGCAGAAGGGTGATGGTGATTTCATTATCATTGATAAAGTTTTTAAAATCCTCCAGATTATTAATTACATCCCTGGAAATCAGATACAGTGTTCCCCCGCCCAGCAGAATGGTAAAAGTCTCCCATACCGAGGCATCAAAGGAACTGCTGGCAAACTGGAGCATCCGGTCTGATCCATCCACGCCCCAGCTTTTCTTAAAATAATTCTGGAGATTTAAAATTCCGTGATGTTCTACCATGACCCCTTTTGGTTTTCCAGTAGAGCCTGATGTATAGATGATATACGCAAGATCATCTGGTTTATTTACGGACTCCGGATTCGCATCCTCTTCCAGATAAACCTCCTCTTCATCCAGACAGATTATATTACCGTTATACTGAATACTGTCTTTTAGATGCTTTTGAGTCAGCAGAACGCCTGCGCCGCTGTCCTCCAGCATATATTCAATCCGGTCCTGCGGATAGCCTGGATCTATGGGCAGGTAAGCACCTCCCGCTTTAAGCGTACCAAATATTCCTGTTAACATGTCTAAGGAACGTTCCGTCATGACTGCAACAATGCTGTCTGGTTTCACTCCCTGCCTTCGCAGCGCATGAGCCAGCCTGTTGGTTTTTTTGTTCAATTCCCTGTAAGTCAGTCTTTTATCTCCAAAAACAAGTGCTGTATGATCCGGTCTTTGTTCTGCCTGTTCCTCGAGTAATCCGTGGATGGTCTGATCTTTTGAATATTCCATCGCTGTCTGATTAAAATCATGAAGCAACATACGCCTTTCCGCCTCCGGTACTACATCAATCTCTTCAATGGCCATATCCGGGCGCTTTACGATTTCACTGATTATGGTTTTCATCTGCTCCGCGATCCGGGCGAGAAAGCTTTTGTTATAAGCCAGACTGTTGTATCGGAATTTGATTTGCAGATCCTTCCCCGGCATTATAATAATATTTAAATCAAAATTCGTCTGCTCAGATACCTTTGCTGAAAGTACGGTGATATCATCCTTTCCGTTGTCTTCTCCCTTAACAGCTTCCTCCATGGGGTAATTTTCAAAAGCCATAAGGTTTTGAACCAGTTCTCCTTTACAGGATACCCTGGACTGAATTTCTGCCAGCGGATAATAACTGTGTTTCTCAGATTCCAGTGCCTCCCGCTGCTGTCTTGCAATAAGAGAGGAAAAGCTTTCACCTTTTTCTGCCCGGACTCTGACTGGAATGGTATTGATAAAGAGCCCTACCATTCGTTCAACCCCCTCTACCTGGGCCGGTCTGCCTGAAACTACTGATCCAAACACCACATCCCGGGTATTGCTGTACCGCTGCAGTAAGATTCCCCATACTGCCTGCATTACCGTACTTAAGGTGGCGGCGTTATCCCTTGCCGTTTTCTCAAGCCTTGTTTTCATTTCTTCATTTATTGTGAAATCGTATTCTTCCTGAAGATACTCCTGTCCGGCAGTTGTTACTTTCATTCTGGACAGCTGTTCGGTCTGCTCATATTCCATGAGATACTGAGTCCAATAATCCGATGCTTCCTTGTCATCTCTGTTTTCCAGCCATTGTATATACTGGCTGTATGGATATACCCTGCCTGACTGGGGGGTGCTTCCTTCCCTGAACGCTTTATATGATTCCAGAAGCTCCTTAAATACAATAGGCAAACACCAGCCGTCCATGATTATATGATGGAAGCTCCAGATTAAATGGTAAATTCCATCACTCACTTTAATCAGCATGATCCGTATCAGCGGCTCATGGGTTAAGTCAAATCCCTTTTTTCTGTCGCCATTCATGCATTCTTCCAGATAGTATTTTTTTTGTTCTTCTGATAAAAGGGAAATATCCTTATATTCCATTCTGGAAGGTCTTTCTTTTAAAACCACCTGAACCGGCTTATCTACCTTTTCATAAATAAAGGCCGTTCTTAAAATATCATGTCTTAAAATCACCTGTTGGAACGCGCGTTCAAACGAATCCTTATCGACACTGCCCTTTAATGTGATCACAGCCTGCTCAAAATAAGCATTGGAATCTTTTTCCCTTAGGAAATGATACAGCATTCCGGTCTGCATCGGTGTCAGTGAGTAAATATCCCTGATATTCTGCTTTGATGCTTCCATTATACGGTACACCGCTTCCACTTCCTGGGCCGTGATCTTTGCGGAGCTTAAATCACCAGGTGTCAGTTCGGTATAATCCTGAGATACGCAGTGCTCAATTATCTGTATCAGACTGCATTTAAAATTCTCAGCAATCCGGTTTATTGTGGTCTTTTCATATTCGTCCCTGTGATATGTAAAATGAAGCTGCAGCTTCCCGTTATTAATTCCTCCATAAATATCAAGACAATATGGCAGCCGCATCTTGGGTGAAATAGTTTCACCTGTAGAAATGTCCGATAAGGTAAACAAATCGCTGTCTATATCCTGGTCAAATTGTCCCAGATAGTTGAAACTGATCTCCGGATTTAAATTGAACTTAAGCATTTCTTCATCTGGGAGAATTGTCTGATATTTTAAAATACCATAACCAATTCCTTTCCCCGGTATGGTGCGCAGACTCTCTTTTACAGATTTAATCCTGGAAGATAAAGCCCCATTTTCTTTCATATCTAAAATCACGGGATACTGAGTGGTAAACCAGCCTACGGTTCTGCTGATATCAATATCCTGGGCAATTTCTTCACGGCCATGTCCTTCTAAGTTAATGAGAACTTTATCCTCACCGGTCCATTCTGAAACCGCCTCCCCCAGCGCTGCCAGAAGAATATCATTAATTTCGGTATTATACGCCTTGTTCACATCCCTGATCAGCCGGGAAGTCCGGATCTCATCAAGCTCCATGAAAACCTGGTCACTGTCCTTATATCTTCTGCTGCTGACAGTATGTTCCTTTGGAAGGGGTTTCACCTCGGTTTTCTCAAGGGCACTCCAGTACGGAATTTCCTTTTGAAGTTCCTCACTGTCGGCATACGCATAAAGTTTCTCGGACCATTCCTTAAAGGAGTCTGTTTTATCCGGAAAATTAATTTCTTCTCCGTTAACCGCCTGCCGGTATCCTGTTGAAATATCCTCAAAGAGAATTCTCCATGAAATCCCGTCAACCACCAGATGATGGATGGCAAGGAGCAGATAGTCTCCCTCTTTTGTCTTAAATAAACCTGCATTTACCAGCGGTCCCTGCTTTAAATCCATAGACGACTGAAGAATTCCGGCTTCTTCTTCCACTGCTTTCTGATCAAACTGCATACTTGTAAAATCCTTCACAGTCAGCGAGTAGAGATTGCCTTCCATCCCCCTGTTAAGCAGAACAATCCGCCCGGCTTTTTGCCTCATTACAATCCGGAGCGCATCATGGTGCTCCGTCACACGGTCAAGTACTTTTCTCAGTGCTTCTTCGTCAAATCCCTCTTTCTTAAACAGCATAACCGACTGGTTGAAGTGATTTCTGTCCTCAGAACACTGCTCAAAAAACCAGCTCTGAATCGGTGTAAGAATCACCTCTCCTTTTACCGTTCCCTGAGCGGCAGTACGTTCCGTTGTTTTAATATAAGCACTCAGTTCTTCGATGAACGGATGTTCAAAAATGTCCTTCAGCTCAAGCTTTAACTGATATCTGTTCAGTTTGGATAATACCTGTATGGCTTTAATGGAATCTCCGCCAAGATTAAAGAAATTATCTTTAATTCCGACCCGTTCAAGTTCAAGCACCTTTTCCCATACCCGTGCCATTGTCTCTTCTGTTTTATTTCTCGGCGCAGCATATTCCACTGCGGCACTCATACCTGTATCCGGCTCAGGAAGGACTTTCTTATCAATTTTTCCGCTTTGATTCATGGGCATATGCTCCAGCTGTGTGAAGTAAGACGGCACCATATAATCCGGCAGTTCCTTTAAAAGATATTCCCGCAGTTCATCTGCTTTCAGCGTGCTGTCTGCCGTATAATACGCAGAGAGATACTTCTCTTTCTTCTTGTCCTCTCTGGCGATCACTGCCACCTCCCGGATCAGCGGATGCTTATGTAAGTTCGATTCAATCTCCCCAAGCTCGATCCGAAATCCCCGGATCTTTACCTGGTCATCAATTCTTCCTAAATATTCCACATTCCCATCCGGCAGCCAGCGGGCAAGATCTCCTGTCCGGTACATCTTCTTTCCGGCTTCATACGGGTTATC
>JAEWPQ010000285.1 GCA_023460575.1 Bacillota bacterium | reverse complement strand
CCTGGCTGCCGCTTCCTCCAGAGATTCATCGGGATTTACAAAACCTCCCGGGATCGCCCACTGTCCGATGCAGGGATGATTTTTCCGTTTGATGAGCAGCACTTCTGTCTCCGTCTCCTCCTCATCTACTGCAAAAATCAGCATGTCCACTGTCACCGACGGTCGCTCAAAATTACCCGGCCGGTACTGCAAAAGAAATTCTTTTTCTGTTAATCCCTCTTCGTTCCTTCGTTCCATTCTGCCCTTCTTCCTACCAGGATCTTAGAATATCACGGATTGAAGCGCCCCTAAAAGTCCTGCACTGGCAAGTCCCATAATCGCTCCTGCCACCAGGACGCCACCCATAACGGCTAAAATACTGGATTTAAAATCAATATCAAGCAGGCTGGCTGCCAAAGTGCCTGTCCAGGCACCGGTTCCCGGAAGGGGAACTCCCACAAATAACAAAAGCGCTATAAACAACCCTTGTCCAGCTTTCGCCTGCAGTTTTTCACCGCCCCGTCTCCCTTTTTCCAGACACCAGGAAAAAAAACCACCGATTACCGGTTTATCTGCTCCCCATTCAAGAACCTTTCTGGCGAACAGAAAGATGATGGGTACCGGTAGCATATTTCCCAGGATCGCAACAATATAAGATGGAAAAAGAGGAAGACCCATTACCGTTGAATATGGAATCGCTCCTCGTAGCTCAATAAGCGGAACCATGGAGATAAAGAAGACAGTCATATATTTTTCAAACATATTCCATTCCTTTCATGTATAAGTCTGCTTTTATACTATACACAAAGATCGACTGTCTATCAACCATTTTATAAAAAGATTATATTTCTTACTAATCCTTAAATAAGGGGATTTAGGAAAATTCCGTCATATATGCCATATATTATTGAGATAAGGGGGTTCTAAACTTAATCTTATCTAAATAAATATTAACATTTGTGAAATACTATTGTACTGTCAAAATGAGTGTGATATAATCCTCCAAAGTTGGCAAACATAATACCAATCACCAAAATGGAAAAGGATGACTTTTATGAAAAATCTTCTTAACAGGTACAGGCATGTCTGGATACTCAGCTACGCTTTTATCTATATTCCGTGGTTTGTATACCTGGAAAAAACAGTGGTAAACAATTACCATATCATGCATGTTGCCATAGACGACCTGATACCTTTTAATGAATATTTCATTATTCCATATCTTTTATGGTTTGTTTATATTGCTGGTGCAGTGTTATATTTTTTCTTTACAAACGTTAAGGATTATTACAAGCTGTGCACCATGCTGTTTACAGGGATGACCATTAGTTTGGTCATCTGCACGGTATTTCCCAACGGTACGGATTTCCGTCCCGTGATCGATTCCGGGAAAAATATCTGTTCCGCTATTGTGGGAGTTGTTTATTCCGCGGATACTTGTACCAATGTATTCCCAAGCATCCATGTTTATAACTCCATTTGTGTACACATTGCTGTTACCCGCAGTGAACAATTAAAGAAGTTCCGGTTTCTTAAGACCGGCTCACTGCTGTTAATGATCTCCATCTGCCTTGCCACTGTTTTCTTAAAACAGCATTCTGCATTTGACGGACTTGGTTCCCTGGTTATGGCTTATGTTATGTACCACTTTGTATACTCTGATTCCTATGTTCCTAGAAGAGAAAAAGTTTCCGAAAAAGCAATCAGCTAAATCAATCCCCTGACACCTGTAGACTGGTGCAGGGGATTCTTTTTATCATACCGGTTTTAATTAAAACCAAAAAATTTCTGGGTCATCTTATAGATAGCAATAGGAAATTTTTTTCCGCTTTCACCCGGGAGATTGACCCCCTGTCCCATAAAGCCCCATCTGAGCCTTAAATACAGCGGCAGATTCTGTTTACGAAGATGCTGCCACAGTTCTTTTTTCTTTTCCATATTTTCATCACTTTCCGATTTAATGGCAAGGATGGACGATATGGTCATCATGATCTCCAGATAACGAACCATGTAATGGCGGAGCTTTCGCTGCTTTATCTTTGTTACATCATAATAGCCAAGCATCAGCTTTGTCACCAGGATCTGCTGGTCAATGCGGCCGATCATGATTGCTTCATTGACTGACTGGTCTTCTCTTCCTATAAAGTACCGGTAGAAATTCACATTTAAATAGTAAATGCTTTTCACATGAGGAAGGGGCTGGTATACAAAGATATTATCCACATAAAATGTATGTTTGGGAAGCTCCAGACCACACTGTATTAGCAGCTCGGTGCGGTAAATCACCGAATGCATGAGAATGTAATGTCCCAGCAGGAACACCTTTACATCCTTCCAGGTAAACAGTTCATTCTCCGGAAGGGCTGTGCGGTAGTTCATGACTTTTTTTCGGTTTGCTCCCTGTTTTTCATAGACAAAATTACTCACCAGCATATCCAGGGTCTCTTCCCCATAGACAAACCGGCGCAGAGTGTCCAGGATTTCCATGTAAGCGGATTCATCCACCCAGTCATCACTGTCT
>JAEWPQ010000284.1 GCA_023460575.1 Bacillota bacterium | reverse complement strand
TAAAACCGGTTCAGAGAAGAGTCCTGTATTCCATGATAGAGCTCAACAACGGTCCGGATAAGCCACATCGTAAATGTGCCCGTATCGTTGGTGATACCATGGGTAAGTATCACCCTCATGGTGACAGTTCTATTTACGGAGCCCTGGTGAATTTAGCACAGGAATGGTCCACCAGATATCCTCTGGTAGACGGGCATGGTAACTTCGGTTCTGTGGATGGGGACGGTGCAGCTGCCATGAGGTATACAGAAGCCCGTTTAAGTAAAATATCCATGGAAATGCTTGCAGATATCAATAAAGATACCGTTGATTTCAGTCCGAACTTTGATGAGACAGAGAGGGAGCCAGATGTGCTTCCATCCCGTTACCCCAATCTTCTGGTTAATGGTACATCAGGCATTGCAGTAGGTATGGCAACAAATATTCCTCCTCATAACTTAAGAGAAGTTATTGGAGCCGTTCTGAAAATCATTGAAAATCAGGTTGAAGAAGACAGAGAAACCTCCATGGAAGAGATTCTGGATATTATAAAAGGACCAGACTTCCCCACGGGTGCAACCATTTTAGGAAAAAGAGGCATTGAAGAGGCTTATCGTACAGGAAGAGGAAAGATCCGTGTAAGAGCGGTCAGCGATATTGAAGCTATGCCCAACGGAAAGAGCCGTATAATCGTTACGGAGCTTCCTTACATGGTTAATAAAGCCCGCCTGATTGAAAAGATTGCAGAACTGGTAAAAGATAAAAAAATAGATGGTATTACGGACCTGCGGGATGAATCAGACCGTACCGGTATGAGGATCTGCATTGAACTTCGACGTGACGCCAATGCCAACGTAATTTTAAACCAGCTGCTTAAACATACCCAGCTTCAGGATACTTTTGGTGTTATCATGATAGCACTTGTTAAGAATCAGTCCGGCGTTCTGGAACCTAAAGTATTAAATCTGGTCCAGATGTTAAACTATTATCTGGAGCACCAGAAAGAGGTTGTAACCAGAAGAACCCGTTACGATTTGAACAAGGCAGAGGAACGTGCTCATATCTTGGAAGGACTGCTCATTGCCCTGGATAATATCGATGAAGTAATTCACATCATCAGAGCATCACAGAATGTCCAGATAGCAAAAGCGGAGCTTATGAACCGGTTCGGTTTAAGTGATCCTCAGTCTCAGGCAATCGTTGATATGCGGTTAAGAGCTCTTACAGGTCTGGAAAGAGAGAAACTGGAAAACGAATACAAAGAGCTGGAAATTAAAATTGCAGAATTAAAGGCTATTCTTGCAGATGAGAAAAAGCTTCTGGCAGTGATCAAAGAGGAAATTAGCATCATTTCCGCAAAATACGGGGATGACAGAAGAACCTCTATTGGTTTTGATGAGTTTGATATGTCCATGGAAGATTTAATCCCTGATGAAAATACCATCGTTGCCATGACAAAGCTGGGTTACATCAAGAGAATGTCCATAGATAATTTCAAGAACCAGAATCGTGGGGGAAGAGGCATCAAGGGTATGCAGACCATCGATCAGGACTACATCGAAGAACTGATGATGACGACCACCCACCACTATCTTATGTTCTTTACTAATACGGGAAGGGTTTATCGTTTAAAAACTTATATGATTCCGGAAGGAAGCCGGACTTCCAGGGGAACTGCCATCGTAAATCTTTTACAGATGCTCCCGGGAGAAAATATTACAGCCATTATTCCGATGAAGGAATATGATGATGACAAGTTCTTATTCATGGCAACCAGAAACGGTATGGTTAAGAAAACACCGATGATGGATTACGCCAATGTCAGAAAGAACGGTCTTCAGGCAATTGTTCTTCGTGAAAATGATGAATTGATTGAAGTTAAAGCTACAGATGATACCAGCGATATATTCCTGGTGACGAAAAAAGGACAGTGTATCCGATTCCATGAAAAGGATGTGCGTGTCACAGGCCGTGTTTCCATAGGTGTAATTGGTATGAAGCTTAACGATGATGATCAGGTAGTGGGAATGCAGATGGATTCTCAGGGACCAAAGCTTCTGATCGTTTCTGAAAACGGAATGGGTAAGAGAACTCCTATTGAAGAATTTACCCCTCAGAGAAGAGGAGGTAAAGGTGTTCTGTGCTATAAGATTACAGAAAAAACTGGAGATATAGTAGGAGCCAAGCTGGTTCAGGATGATCATGATCTTCTTCTGATAACAACAGAAGGAATAGTAATTAGAATTTCCGTTAATGATATTTCTGTTATTGGAAGAAATACTTCCGGTGTAAAACTGATGAACATTGATCAGGACTCCGATATTATTGTTGCAAGCATCGCAAAGGTACGGGATGATGGAAGCAAATCCGAAGGCGAAGGTTTGGATGAACTGGATCTGGAAGATGCACAGGAAATCCCAGAGATAGAGGAAACCTCTGATGCAGAAGAAATTCCAGAAACAGAAGAATAATTCTTAACAAATACAATATAGAAAAAAAATGTCCTTTATTTTATAATACCAATCATAAACAAAGGACAGTGAAAAGGCTCAGGCTGCAGCAATTATTATTTTACTGCTTCCTGAGACTTTTTCTTTAGTCCCGATAAAAGGAGAAAATTTAGCTTAGAAACTGCCCTTACGGTAATGAATGCATTTTTTGCAGGGGCAGAAATGGCCGTTGTATCGGTCAATAAAAACAGGATCCGCATGTTAGCAGACAGCGGAAATAAAAAAGCATCTCTGATTCAAAATGACCCCAAGACAGGATATGATAACCATTGATATTGGGCACCCGGTAGATCAGGTGCTTCATGATATTCTAAATACCAGGCATTCCAGAATTCCAGTCTATAAGGGTGAGATTGATAATATAATCGGAGCTGGGTTTTATTCCCATGCAGTCCCAGATTCCCATGGAGATTGAAGATGAATCAAATCACTATTCAATTCTTGAGGCAGATGACCGGGTAATTAAGAAAGTTATTATCCGTATAAAAGATAAGAATGAATAGAACTCTGTTTTCGGTCTCCTGCCCTTGACAATCAGCATACAACTTGGTAAGATACAAACTGAAACTACAATAATTACAGATGAAGATGCAAGATTTAAGAGAATGGGGGATTAGCATGACAAGTGAATTTGCAGTCGCAGTTCACGGACTGGTATATCTGAATCAGAGACAGATTACCACATCCAGTGAAGAACTGGCTTCTAATGTCTGCACAAATCCTGCCCGTGTCAGAAAAGTTATGGCAAAACTGAAAAAGGCAGGTATCATTGCAACAAAAGAAGGTCTGGAAGGAGGATATCATCTGATTGGTGATCCGGACACAATTAATTTGAAGCAAATATGCGATGCACTTGATGTAGCCTTTGTATCGTCTTCCTGGAAATCAGGAGATGAGAACAATCCCTGCATGGTCGCTTCCGGGATGTCCGGAGTGATGGATGAGATTTATGGAGAACTTAATGATTTATGCAGAGACAGAATGGAGCAGATAACGATAAAGGATATTCATGAAAAATTAATCCGGAATCGGGTTATTATATAATAAGTAAGTGGGAGTGGTGAATGCCATTCCTCTTTTTTTATCTTGATTTCATCATATGATTCGTATATGATTAAGTAAAGACAGTTATTTATCGTTTATATGGAGGAGATCATGATCAGAACCATAAGAGCAGAAGAAATCACAAAAAATATTAAGGACATGTGCATAGAAGCAAATCATGTCCTGTCAAAGGATATGGAAGAAGTATTTTTTCAGTCAGCTAAGAAAGAAAAGTCAGCTTTGGGAAAACAGGTTTTCTGTCAGCTTAAAGAAAACCTGAAAATAGCCAGAGAAGATCTCATACCTATTTGTCAGGATACCGGTATGGCAGTGATATTTTTAAAAATAGGTCAGGATGTACATATTGAGGGAGGCAGCCTGGCAGATGCAGTGAATCAGGGAGTGCGCGAAGGGTATACAGAAGGGTATTTAAGAAAATCCGTAGTTGAACCTATTGAACGAATTAATACGAAGGATAACACCCCTGCAGTCATTCATTATGAAATCACACAGGGAGAACAGATTGATATAACCGTGGCACCAAAGGGATTCGGCAGTGAAAATATGAGCCGTATTTTTATGCTGAAACCTGCGGATGGACTGGAGGGGGTAAAGGAAGCAATTCTAACAGCTGTAAAGGAAGCAGGACCCAATGCTTGTCCGCCCATGGTTGTAGGTGTCGGTATCGGAGGTACTTTTGAAAAATGTGCCCAGATGGCAAAGCATGCGCTGACCAGAGACTTAGATGAAATACCATCTGTTCCATATGTAAAAGAACTGGAAACAGAAATGCTTTATAAAATCAATAAACTGGGAATTGGGCCCGGAGGATTAGGCGGAACAGTTACCGCGCTCGCAGTGAATATTGAAACATATCCTACCCACATAGCAGGCCTGCCAGTAGCAGTTAATATCTGCTGTCACGTGAACCGGCATGCACACAGAATTATATAGGTTTGGTTAGAAAGGGAGGAAAACCATGGATTATCATATGAAAGCGCCAGTAAGTAAAGAGGATGCACAAAGATTGAAAGCAGGAGATTACGTCTATCTTACGGGAACTATATATACAGCCAGAGATGCAGCACACAAAAGAATGAAAGAAGCACTGGATCATAATGAATCCCTGCCTTTTGATATAAAAGGAAATGTAATTTATTATATGGGACCATCCCCGGCCAGAGAAGGGCGTCCTATTGGGTCTGCAGGTCCTACAACAGCCAGCCGTATGGATAGATATACGCCACAGCTTCTGGATCTGGGACTTGGAGCTATGATTGGAAAAGGAAAAAGAAGTAAAGAAGTGATTGATTCAATAATAAGAAATCAGTCCGTTTATTTTGCAGCAGTAGGTGGGGCAGGTGCACTTCTTTCCAAATGTATTTACTCATCAGAGGTAGTTGCTTACGAAGATCTTGGAACAGAGGCAGTCAGATGTTTGGAAATAAAAGACTTTCCTGTTATTGTAGTAATTGACAGTAAAGGTAATAATCTATATGAAACTGCGCTAGCACAATTCAGAGAGGAATAGACCAGTCCATGAACCGAATTTTCTATATGGTAGTAAGAAATTTTTACCGTGTACCCCTATGGTTCTATAAAATCAGAAAGATGGGAATTAAGGAGGAATATTATCCTCATAAAGAACGTTATGAATATATTCGCAATGTAGTAAAGAAAGTAAATAAATCAGGTCGTGTGGAGGTTGTCGTTCATGGAATAGAGAATCTTCCTTCTGAGAACGGATTTATTCTTTTCCCAAACCATCAGGGACTGTTTGATATGCTGGCGATTATGGAGGCCTGTACTAAACCATTAAGCGTAGTTGTAAAAAAAGAGGCGGCCAATCTGATCCTGGTTAAGGAAGTAGTAAAAGCGCTGGATGGTTTCTATATAGATCGCCAGGATATAAAAGCTTCTTTAGAGATAATATCTAAGATGACAGACGGGGTGAAAGAGAAGAAGAATTTTGTGATTTTCCCAGAGGGAACCCGCAGCAGAGAAGGAAACAGATTGCTGCCATTTAAAGGAGGTACGTTTAAAAGTGCGGTAAATGCCGGCTGTCCCATTGTACCAGTTGCGCTGATTGACAGTTTCAAGCCCTTTGATGAGAATTCATCCAGAAAACAAAAAGTAGAAGTCTGCTTTCTAAACCCCCTTTATTATGTGGATTATCAGCATTTAAAGACCACTCAGATTGCTGAATACGTGCACAATAAAATACAGGAAGAAATAAATCAAAAAATGGGTTGACAAGTCGAATTATATCTTGTATAATTGTCAATGCGTCTGGAAAAGATATACTTGATAGACGGCATCATATGGAGATTAAGAACTACGGAGAAATACTCAAGAGGCCGAAGAGGCGCCCCTGCTAAGGGTGTAGGTCGGGTAACCGGCGCGAGGGTTCAAATCCCTCTTTCTCCGCTCATTTCCAAATGATTATTTTTTTCTACTGGGCAGTGAAAAAAAGTGGTTGACACATATGCGAAACCATGGTATTATATACCAGCTGTC
>JAEWPQ010000283.1 GCA_023460575.1 Bacillota bacterium | reverse complement strand
GACAATCAATTTAATCAAAGCAAAATACGGTTATGACCAGCCGGTGTATGTTCAGTACATCCGCTGGCTTGACGGGATTATGAACGGTAATTTCGGATATTCCATTGTGACGAAACAGAGTATTGCTGCAGACCTTGCGGTCAGACTTCCCAATACAATAAGGCTGGTGCTTCCTGCATTTATAACCGCTTATATCCTGGCTGTTGTGCTGGGACTTATTGCTGGCGCCAATAAAAATAAAAAAGCAGATAAGATCATAGATGCGGTTTCTTCCGTGGGAATTGCAGTTCCTTCCTTCTGGTTTGCCATGCTTCTCATTTTTGCTCTGGGTTATAAACTTAAACTTCTGCCCATTGTAGGAATGCACGCAGTGGGTAAGGAATCTTCCATAGCTGATTTTTTAAAGCACTTCATTATGCCGTTTCTTACTCTTACGGTTTCTTTTATGCCGGCAAACATCAAGTTTGTCCGTTCCTCCACCCTGACCCAGTTTTCTGAAGATTATGTTCTGGTGCAGCGGGCATTTGGCGCAACAAAAAGTGAGATCATGTTTAAGCATGTATGTAAAAATGTGCTTCTGCCTGTAATTACGCGCCTTGGTATGGCACTGCCTCTTCTGGTGACAGGAGCCATCATCACGGAATCGGTGTTCAGCTGGCCGGGAGTGGGGCCATATTTCATTAAAGCGATTCAGGGAATGGATTACCCAATTGTTATGATCATTCTGGTGCTGTCCTCCACTCTGGTTATTCTGGGAAACCTGCTGTCGGATATTTTGTACTGTCTGATCGATCCGCGGATTAAGGAAATGGGGTGACGGGACATGAGAAAAGAAAAGAGAAATAAAGATAAATCATTAAGGATTGACAGTGTAAAGCTGGCTTTAAAACATGATAAAGCGGCAGTTATTTCCCTGATCCTTTTAGGTATCATTATCCTGTTTGCACTTCTGGCACCGTTTCTTCCCATGGAGCCGAATGCAACGGATATTGCCAACAGACTGAAAGAACCGTCTCTTACCCATTGGTTTGGTACGGATGAAGTAGGAAGAGATTATTTTGCAAGGGTGATCTATGGCGGCAGAGTTTCCCTGATCGTAGCTTTTTTAGCCATGCTCACAAGTTTAACCATTGGTGTGGCTGCAGGAACCATTGCAGGTCTAACCGGCGGAATCGTGGATATGATTCTGATGAGAATCGTTGATATCCTTCATTCCATACCGTGGATGGTACTGGTTACCGTTGTCAGCATTTTCTTAAAGCCGGGAATTCAGTCTATTATACTGGTTATTGGTCTTTTTACATGGATGGAGATTGCACGGCTTGTGCGGGCCGAGACGCTGTCTTTAAAAGAACGAGAGTTTATTCTTTATGCTGGTTTTTCCGGAGTTAGTAAATGGAAAATAATTATCAGCCATATTATACCGTCGGTTTTCCCGACTATTATTGTGGCAGCTACCACCAGCATGGCTAATGCTATTATGACGGAATCTTCCTTAAGCTTTCTTGGAGTTGGTATTCAGCAGCCTATGTCTTCCTGGGGAAGCCTCCTTCAAAATGCCCAGGGAACCATGCAGAACAGTTTTCATATGGCACTGATTCCCGGTCTTCTGATTATTATTACGATTTTTGCTTTTAATAAGCTGGGAAACCTGCTTCGTGTTTATGTAGAGCCAAAGGTGATGAGCGGAGAGAAAGAGTAAAGGAGGGACGAAGAATTGGATAAGACATTAAAAAATAAAGAAAATATACTGTCTGCTGCAGACATTCGTACCACCTTTCATACTCATGGCAGGACCGTGCAGGCAGTGCGCGGAGTGAGCCTGCATGTGGAATCCGGTGAGATCCTGGCAGTCGTAGGGGAATCAGGAAGCGGAAAAAGTGTACTTATGAAGTCGGTCATGGGGCTGATGCCTGATAATGCAGAGGTGAAAGCAGGTCAGCTTACATTTGCGGGAGAGGATATGCTTTTAATGGATCCGGAGCAGCAGAGAAAGATGCGGGGAAAAGAAATCGCTATGATTTTCCAGGATCCCATGACTGCCTTAAATCCTTTAAAGACCATAGGCTCCCATTTGGTGGAAGTGTTAAAGCGCCACCGCGGCATGGATAAAGAGTCGGCGAAGAGAGAGGCTGTTGCAGTATTAAACCAGGTAGGAATCCCTTCGCCTGAGAAACGGTTGGGACAGTATCCACACGAGTTCTCCGGAGGAATGAGACAGAGGGTTCTGATTGCCATGGCTCTTTGCTGCAGACCGAAGCTTTTGATTGCCGATGAGCCAACCACTGCCCTTGATGTGACAATTCAGGCCCAGATTCTGGATCTTCTTAAGAATCTCCAGGAAGAAACCGGGATGAGTATTATTCTCATTACCCATGATTTAGGAGTGGTAGCCAGTTTAAGCCATAGAATCGCTGTCATGTATGGCGGCCTTATAATGGAAGAGGGGACGACAGAGGAGATCTTCTATTCCCCGAAACATCCCTATACAAGGGCGCTGCTTCATGCAGTTCCCAAACCCCAGTCAGGAAACAAAGAACGTCTTGAGCCGATTCCCGGCATGGCGCCATCGCTGATCAATCCACCCTCCGGCTGTCCATTTGCGGAGCGGTGTAAGTTCGCCTGCGGGAGCTGCAGGAAGGAAATTCCTCAGTACCGCACTTACAGCCCCACCCAACGAGCCATGTGCATCTATTCAGGGGAAGAACTGGATCATAAGGAAGGTGAGGTAAAACCGCATGGATATTAAAAATAATGAAATCCTTCTGGAAGCCAGAGATCTTTGTAAATATTTCCCGGCCAGGGACTTTTTCGGCAGGAAAAAAGCTGAGGTAAAGGCGGTAGACAAAATTAATCTGGCGATTCGAAAAGGGGAGACCTTCGGTCTGGTAGGAGAGTCCGGCTGCGGAAAATCTACTCTCGGCCGTACTTTGATCCGTATGTATGACCCCACTTCCGGTTCCATTTTGTTTAAGGGTCAGGATATCACCCGCTTAAAAGGCAGACAGCTTCTTCCTGTTCATAAACAGATGCAGATCATTTTCCAGGACCCATATTCTTCCTTAGACCCCCACCACAATGTGCGGGAGATTTTAAAAGAGTCCCTGACTGCAGTTTCCGGTTTATCTTCAGATGAGATGGAAGGAAAAATGGAAGAGATCTTAAAAAAGGTGGGATTGAAGCCCGATGATATGTATAAATATGCGTACGAATTTTCCGGCGGACAGCGTCAGAGAATCGGTATTGCCAGAGCACTGTTAGTGGAACCGGAGTTCCTTCTCTGCGATGAACCAATCTCCGCCCTTGACGTATCCATACAGGCCCAGGTGGTTAATCTGTTAGAGGACTTACAAAAGGAGATGGGGCTTACCTATCTGTTTGTTGCCCACGACTTATCCATGGTCCGCCACATCTCTACCAGAATCGGTGTAATGTATTTAGGCAGGCTGGTGGAGCTTGCGGACAGTGATGAACTTTATGAGAATCCTCTTCACCCTTATACAAAGGCATTGCTTTCTGCCATTCCTCTGGCTGACCCAAGGATGGCGGCTCAGTCAAAACGGGTTATGTTAAGCGGAGAGCTGCCAAGCCCCATGAGTGTTCCGACCGGCTGCCATTTCCATACCAGATGTGTGTATGCCAGGGAAGAATGCAAAAATCACATTCCGGAAATGATGGAAATTTCTCCCGGTCATTTCGTATCCTGCCCCTATGCCGGGGAAAATATTTCTTGACTTTTGATGCAAAACTTTTTATAATAACAACAATATAAAAACGTAACAGGGCAAAGGCGCCTAAGAACTTAAGATTCTTAGGCGCCTTTGTGCTTTTTTTCGGAAATTACGCAGAGAGGGGCTGGAAACATGCCAGATATGGTGAAAGTTGAAAACTTAAAAAAGAACTTCGGAGACCTTGAGGTATTAAAGGATATCAGTCTTACGGTCAGGGAAGGGGAAAAACTGGTTATCATCGGACCATCCGGCTCCGGAAAATCCACGTTTATCCGCTGTATTAACTATTTGGAGGAGCCTACCAGCGGTACCATTACTGTGGCAGGAACACAGGTAACAAAGAAAAATCATTTGGAAATGGCAAAAAAATACTCATCTATGGTATTTCAGCAATTTAATTTATATCCCCATCTGACGGTTCTTGAAAATCTGACACTGGCACCCGTAAAACTTCAGCATGTTCCCAGGGAAGAAGCAAAAAATATTGCAATGAAATGTCTGGAACGTGTGGGTTTGAAAGAAAAAGCGGGTAATTATCCGGTTCAGCTTTCCGGCGGGCAGCAGCAGAGGGTGGCGATTGCCAGAGCCTTATGCACGAAGCAGCCGCTGATTTTATTTGACGAACCCACTTCTGCCCTTGATCCTGAGATGGTGCAGGAGGTATTAAATGTTATGGTGGAGCTGGCTCATGAAAATATTACCATGATCTGTGTGACACACGAGATGGGCTTTGCCCGTCAGGTTGCAGACCGGGTAATTTTTATGGATGGCGGGTATATTCTGGAAGAGGGAACACCGGAACACTTCTTTGAATGTCCGGAACATGAGCGGACAAAAGCGTTCTTAAGCAAAATCCTTCATTAGGGTGTTGTTTAATATAATAAAAATATTGAGGAGGAAACAATTATGATGAAGAAAATGTTATCCCTGGCAATGGCGTTTGCCATGACAGCTGCCTTAACCGCATGTGGTTCCAAAGCACCGGAGACAACCGCTGCACCGGCAGATACGAAAGCTGCAGGTTCTTCTGCAGACGCAACAACCGGAGCAGGCGCAGCAGGTGCGGATGCGAAAGACGTACAGAAGATTATTGACCGGGGTGTGTTAAAAGTTGGCTGTAAGTCAGATATTCCCAAGTTCAGCTTACAAAATACAGCCACTGGAGAATACGAAGGCTTTGAGGATGATCTTGCATATGAGATCGCCGGATCTATCTTTGGATGCAGTGCTGCCGAGGCGAAGGAAAAGAAACTGGTGGAATTCCAGGGCGTGACTGCAAAAACAAGAGGACCTTTGTTAGAGAATGGGGAAATCGATCTGGTTATTGCGACCTTTACCATTACACCGGAAAGAAAAGAAACCTATAATTTCTCCACCCCATACTATACCGATGCAGTTGGACTTTTAGTAAATAAGGATTCCGGAATCAGCTCCATTGGGGATTTAGACGGCAAGATCATAGGCGTAGCCCAGTCTTCCACAACAAAGGACGGATTTAAGAAGTACGTGGATGAAAAGGGATTAAAGGTTAATCCTCAGTTCCAGGAGTTTGACGGGTATCCTGCACTGGCTCAGGCGCTGGCAACCAAGCAGATTGACTGCTTCTCTGTTGACCGTGCCATTCTTGCAGGTTATGTAAATGACGGCAATCAGATTCTGGAAGACCGTTTTGCAGAGCAGGATTACGGTGTTGCAGCTGCAAAGGGCAACACAGGCCTTGCAGAGGCAGTTGAGAAAAAAGTTACTTCCATGCTTTCTGATGGTTCCATGAAGAAACTTCAGGATCAGTGGGGATTACAGTAAGCTGTTTTAAGTAAAGGAAAAATGACATGATTAAAGGTCTTTTTGATGGAAAACG
>JAEWPQ010000282.1 GCA_023460575.1 Bacillota bacterium | reverse complement strand
ACTGCTTTCTGCGGTCCATGCTTTGGTGCCGGTGACACTCCTGCTCATAATGGGCTGAGTATCCGCCACACCACCAGAAACTTCCCCAACCGGGAAGGCTCCAAGCCTGGAGGCGGTCAGATGGCAGCTGTTGCACTGATGGATGCCCGTTCCATTGCAGCAACTGCAGCAAACGGAGGTGTGCTTACTTCGGCAGAAGCGTTTGACTGCTGGGAAAACATTCCGGATTATCAGTTTGAAAGCACTGTATATAAAAAGAGAATATACCAGGGATTTAATCAGGAACAAAAAGAGAAAGAACTGGTATGCGGCCCCAATATTAAAGACTGGCCGGAAATGAGCGCTTTGACAGAGAACATTCTTTTAAAAGTGTGTTCTAAGATTATGGATGAGGTTACAACCACAGATGAGTTGATTCCATCCGGTGAAACCGCTTCTTACCGCTCCAATCCATTGGGACTTGCTGAATTTACCTTATCCAGAAGAGACCCGTCTTATGTGGAAAGAAGCAAAAGTGTTGACCGTCTGGAAAAAGCAAGAACTGCAGGAAAGTCTCCGGCAGAATTGGATCCGGAGCTTACAAAGATCTATGATACAGTCAAAAAAATACCTGGTATGGAACCCATCGAACTATTGGATACAGAGATTGGAAGTATGATTTATGCAATCAAGCCGGGAGATGGTTCAGCCAGAGAACAGGCGGCCAGCTGTCAGAGAGTCATTGGCGGACTTGCCAACATAACCAGAGAATATGCAACGAAACGCTATCGTTCTAATGTGATGAACTGGGGAATGCTGCCATTTCAGATGAAGGACGAACCGGAATTTGAAACAGGCGATTATATATTTGTCCCTGGAGTACGCACTGCATTGGAAAGCGGAAATATGTCAGATATCACTGCCTATGTGATAAAAGAAGATTCAGCCGAAGAAATTCATTTATATATCACGGATATGACACAGGAAGAACGTGAGATTGTAAAAGCGGGAAGCCTGATCAATTACAACAGAAAACGGAAATAAGAGGAGGAGCAATATGGAAATCGTGCAGCCGGCAATGGCCGGAACACTGGAATCCAGCGACTGCCAGGTTACGGTAGAACCTGGTAATAATGGCATAGAATTTAATCTGGAAAGTGTGGTTATCAACCAGTATGGGAACCAGATAAAAAAGGTTGTAATGGAAACTCTTAAGAATATGGAAGTCAGTCAGGTGAAAATCTCCATCGTAGACAAAGGAGCACTGGATTGTACAATAAAAGCGCGTGTGGAAGGGGCATTGTTCCGTTCAGCCGGGCAATTTGATAATCTTCCATGGGGAGGAGCTGTTCGATGATGAATCCGGAAAAGAAAAGACTAAGAAGAACCATGATGTTTTTAAATGCTCAGAAGCCGGGCTTAATCAAAGATCCCTATATTTATAAGCCGGATTCCATTATGCTGGATTTAGAGGATGCAGTCGCTGAAAACCAGAAGGATGCAGCACGTTTTTCCCTTTATCATGCTCTTAAGGAAATTAATTACCACGGGTGTGAACGGGTGGTCCGGATTAATGCTCTGGATACCCCTTATTGGAAGGCAGATATCCGCTGTTCAGTAGCAGGAGGATGTGATTCCATCCGAATACCAAAAACGGAACGGGCTGAGGAGGTGAAGCTGGTTGAGGAAGCTGTGGCTGCAGCAGAAAAAGAGTTTCATATTCCGGAAGGAAAAACGCTTATTATGGCAGCCATTGAATCAGCCAGAGGAGTAATGAAGGTTCTTGAGATCTGTGAATCCTCAGAAAGACTCTTTGGAATCGCTCTTTCCGGTGGTGATTACACCAAAGATTTACAGACACATATTACCGGAACCGGGCTGGAACTCATGGGTGCAAGGCAAAACATGATCATAGCAGCCAGAGCAGCTGGTGTCCAGTGCTTTGATACTGTTTATACCAATTTAAATGATATGGAAGGTTTCCGCAAAGAGGTTGAATCCATTCATTTAATGGGATTTGACGGAAAATCAATTATAAATCCAAGACAGATCAGTATTGTACATGAAATATTCACACCGACATTTAAGGATATTGTCTTTGCAGAAAAGGTAGTTAAGGAAATAGATGATAAGAAGGCAAAGGGAATCGGTGTATTTACCGTTGACGGAAAGATGATAGATATCGCATTTTATGACGGTGCAATACGTACCATTTATATGGCTAAAGCGTCGGGCGTATATAAGGGGGATTTGTAAAATGATAAATGCAGTTGGAAGGGATATCCCGGAAGAGATTCTAAAAGTCACTGGAAAGGAAGTATTCCAGGGTATTCACTACAGAGACGGATATACTTATAAAAAGGATGGTCCGGTAACCAGATGCGTGAGTGATAATTCAAAGAGTAAATTAGTAGACAGCATTCATGATGCACTGATTAAATGTAACATAAAGGATGGTATGACTCTTGGCTTTCATCATCACTTTCGGGAAGGTGACTATATCGTTAATATGGTAATGGAAGAGGTACACCGGATGGGGATTAAAGATATCACCATTTGTGCCAGCTCCCTTGGTAAAGCCCACGACCCAATTGTTCCATATATTGAAGATGGAACCATAACGAATATCCAGTCCTCCGGAGTCAGAGGAAAAATCGGACAGGCAATTTCCTCGGGTAAATTAAAAGGATTGGCCATCATGCGTTCTCATGGGGGCCGTGTCCGTGCCATTGAAAGCGGAGAAACCAGAATTGACATTGCATTTATCGGCGCACCTACCTGCGACGATTACGGTAATTGCAGGGGAATCGGAGGCAAGAGTAACTGTGGTGTGCTTTCTTATGCTCTTGTAGATGGAGATTATGCGGATCAGGTCGTAGCAATTACAGACTGCCTGGTACCTTTTCCTAATTTTCCTGCACATATCAGCATGACAAAAGTTGATTATGTAGTGGTGACAGATGCCATTGGCAATCCCGCTAAGATTGCCACAGGTGCTGCAAAGCCCACCACAGATATGAGAAAGCTTTTGATGGCTGATTACTGTACCCAGTTTGTTGTAAATACTCCTTATTTTAAAGACGGATTTTCTTATCAGACCGGCGTGGGAGGGGCCTCCATTGCATCTACCATTTCACTTGCTAAAATTATGAAGGAACGCAATATCCGCATGCGTTTTGGTGTAGGCGGACTGACTAAACCCATGTGTGATCTGTTAGCAAATGATCAGGTAGACTGCCTCCTGGATACCCAGGATTTCGATCTTGATGCAGTAGAGTCAGTAAAAGATTTAAAACACTTCCGTATTTCTGCTGGAGAGTATGCAAATCCGTTTAATAAAGGTGCGGTAGTGAATAAACTGGATTTTGTCATTCTGGCTGCTCTTGAAGTGGATATCAATTTCAACTGTAATGTGGTGGTTGGCTCAGACGGAGAGATAACCGGAGCCCAGGGAGGACATCCGGACACAGCTGCCGGTGCCAAATGTGCAATCGTCATAGTTCCGCTGCTACAGGGAAGAATTCCGGCTGTCTGCACGGAAGTTACTGCAGTGACAACTCCGGGAGAAAGTATTGATGTAGTAGTGACTGATTATGGAATTGCCATCAATCCCAAACGGCAGGATTTAATTGACTGCATGAAAGGAGTGGACCTTCCTTTTAAAACAATTGGAGAACTTCGGGACATTGCCTATTCCATGGTTGGAGAGCCGGAGAAAGTGGAATTTGATGATAAGGTTGTTGGTATTATCGAAAGCCGGGATGGAACCATATTAGATGTAGTGCGCAAGGTGAAAGAATATACTTTCGCAGATAATTAGATGATAGAAACAGATAAGAAGAAATGTAAAAATTATGCCGTCTGGCTTGGGAATATGGCGGAATTGGCACTGTTAGAGGAAGTTTATACAGCGCCAAAACCGGGACTCGTGGATCCGCTCAGTAATGGAGCACACATGGATATGAATCTGCTTACATTTAAGAGAAGCGCAGATGCTTTGCTGCCATATTTTTGCAGATTTGCTGAAACAGGAATTCAATTGTCGGAAAAACCAGAAGGATGTTTTTTAAAGATCCGCCAGATTGGTATTCAGGCAGAAAAGGCGATGTATGAAGCGACCGGCCAGGTTAATACCCATAAAGGAGCGGTATTTACCATGGGTATCTTATGTGCGGCTGCTGGAAGCTGTTTTAAAAAGTATGGTCAGGTGTCCATAGGCAGTCTGATTATGCAGGAACAAAAAATGGTTCAGAATATTTTATTGAATGAGCTTGACTCTATACAGATCCAGAACAGTAAAGATACCCATGGTCAAAAGAATTTATGTACTTATGGTTCAAGAGGAATCAGGGGAGAGGCGGCAGATGGTTATCCTTCTGTAATAAACCTGGCATTACCGGTTATCAGACAGGGAAAAAAAGAAGGAAGGAACTGGAATCTGGTAAAAATCCAGGCGCTGTTTACCCTGATGAGTCAGGTGGAGGATGGAAATATCCTGTCCAGGTGCAGGCGTGAGGGGCTTAAGGAAGTACAGAAACTGTCTCAGAAATTTTTGCTTACAGGCGGTGCCTATTCCGAATGCGCTATTGAGGAGTTAATAAAACTTGACACCTATTTTATTCATAAAAACTATAGCAGCGGCGGGTGCGCCGATTTGCTGGCGGCCGCTATCTTTTTATCTGAGATTGAGGATACGTGGGCAGGAAAGTGAGCAGGTGAATTATGCTGGAAGGAAGACCATTGCAGGGCCGTGCACTGGAGGAATTAAGAATATTTTTAGCCAGTCAGGATCTTAACTATGATGAGGGGATCGAGTATAGTGCATGTATACTTGACGATGATTACAAAATTATTGCAGCAGGTTCTGTGGAACAGAATGTTTTAAAGTGTATTGCAGTAGATCCTCATCATCTTGGAGAAGGATTATCCGGCAGCGTGGTTTCCCAGCTGATTCAGTATGAGTTTGAGCATGGAAGAAGCAGGCTTGTCCTATATACAAAACCAAAGAATGAGGAAATGTTTAAAAGCTTAGGATTTTATACCGTGTTCTGTACAAAATCTGTATTGTTTATGGAGAATGAGAAACAGGGATTTGAAAAATTTATCCAGGCAATACAGAAAATAACACCAATCGATGCCAAAGATTATGGGAGAATAGTTGGTGCAATCGTTGCCAACTGTAATCCGTTTACACTGGGACACCGGTATTTAATAAAAGAAGCTTTGAAACAGTGTGACTATCTGCATGTGTTTGTATTATCGGATAAGCGGACCTTTTATGGCGCAGAAGACCGTTATCAGATGGTTTTAAAGGGAACGGAAGATTTAAATCGGGTCATAGTTCATCAGGCTTCTGATTATATGGTTTCTGCTGCCACTTTTCCCACCTACTATCTGAAAGAAAAGGTATTTGCAAATAAAGCCAATTGTGAATTTGATTTGGAAATGTTTGCTGAAATAATTGCCCCTCCCCTTAAGATAACCAGACGCTTCGTAGGAACAGAACCTATATGCAGAGTAACCGGTTCTTATAATACAGCTATGAAACAGATTCTCCCTGAGCATGGAATAGAAGTCATAGAGATTGAACGAAAAATACAGGGAGAAGAAGTGATCAGCGCTTCAAGAGTCAGAGAAGCTGTTAAGAAAGGCAGGTTCCGGGATGTACAAAGACTGGTGCCGGAAACGACATGGAGATATTTGACACGAAAATCATAAGTATAAAGAGGAGTAAACTGTACCCTGATAGTAAGACACAGAAAAAGAGGTTGTGTTTAACTATTAGGGTACTTTTTGTTATATAATACTGTAAAAAGATTATTATATCCTTGACAAAGGGTACAGTTTACTCCCCGAAGTTACTCATTCCTTTGAAAACGTTCCCTGATTTTCATCAGTCTCTCAAAAGTTCCCTCCTCATCAATAGCCATGTCGTACACTTGGTGTGCAAGTTGGAAGCCCTGATCGCTGACAAGGGCTTTTTTCCATGGACGCGATAAAATCGAATGAGTAAGATGTCTCGTAGTGCGAGGTGCCTGCATTATCATCTCTGCCAGTTCCCAGGCACGTGGAAGAAGCTTTTCATTGGGCAGTACTTCACTGACAATACCCAGGTCTAATGCCTTCTGAGCATTCATATTCCTACCCGTGTATGCGTAAAATGCGGCTCTCTTGATGCCTGTTAAATTCTGAAGCGTTAAGACGATTCCATCACCAGGAGATACTCCGCCCAGGTAATGTGCATCGAAAAAGTCTGTGCCTTCAGCACAAATTGTAATATCGCATAATGTTCCCATTTGCCAATGTGATCCTGTACCATTAATCGCCCCAATTGTGGGGATGTCTATACAAAAGATCATATTTTCAATCATTCTCAGCGATTCATGATACATTTCCAGTTTACGTTTCTTCGGCCAATCCATGAATTTTGATTTCCAGACCTCAGGATTGGCTACCTGCCATTGATGGCCTGTCCCGGTGAGAATCATTACTTCGTTTTCAGGATCACGGCCAATATCTGACCATGCATTACCATATGCAGTCAGGGCTGGCCAGTCAAATTGAAACGATTCCCCGCGAGTGTGCAAGCGCACTTCGAGTATGCCGTTACGGCGGGTCATTAAGAGCAAGTCTTTGTACTTTTCCGAGTATTCTTCCAATCTTGTAGGTCCCACTATACATCTCTCTGACATATCGATTTCTCCTTTATTTGCCCATTAAGCGCCCTTTCATTTTATTCAGTCTTTCAAGAGCACCTTCTTCATCAATAGCCATGTCGTACATCTGGTGAGTAAGGTGGAAGCCCTGATCACTGACTAAGGCCTGTTTCCAGGGACGGGATAAGATGGAATGAGTAAGATGTCTGGTGGAACGGGGGGCCTGCATTATCATCTCTGCCAGTTCCCAGGCGCGGGGAAGAAGATTTTCACGGGGCAGCACTTCACTGACGATTCCAAGTTCCAGGGCTGTCTGGCCATTGATATTCTTACCAGTATATGCGTAGTATGCTGCTTTCTTAAAACCTAACATATTCTGAAGTGTAAGTATCATTCCGTCACCAGGAGGTGTGCCTCCCAGAAAATGCGGGTCAAAAAAGTCCGCGTCTTCTGTACAAATAGTAATATCGCAGAGCGTTGCGATTTCACAGTGGGTTCCAGGGCCATTGATCGCCCCGATTGTAGGGATGTCGATGCAGAATATCATATTTTCAAGCAGTCTCAGCGATTCATGATACTGTTCCAGTTTCTTTTGCTTTGGCCAATCCATAAATTTAGTGTTCCAGACATCGGGGTTGCCCACAACCCATTTATCCCCTGTTCCTGATATAATCATGACCTCATTTTCAGGGTCGCGGCCAATATCTGACCAGGCATGAGACCATGCTGTATGGGCTTCCCAATTATGCTGATAAGGTCCTCCGTCGGTGTGCAGCCGCACTTCGATTATTCCGTCACGACGGGTCATTAATAGAAATTCTTTGTACTTCTCCGAGTACTCTTCAAATTTTGTTGGTCCAATCATACGTCTTTCTGACATTTTAATTCCTCCTTGTTTTGTCTTGATATTATCTATTACTTTCAAGCCAGTCTCTGGCGAAAGCAGCGTAAACAGCAGCTCCTTTATAAAGAACATCATCCGAGAACATCGCCTTTGGATGGTGCACAGGGTAACTATAACCTTCTTTGGTATTGCCCGCATTAATAAATACCGAGGTACTTGGCACTGCTTGTGTTACAAATGCGAAGTCCTCCGATCCCATTAATTTACCACCGGGTATCAATTGTGTTAGATCTATAAAAGAACTGGCGCCAAAGGTATTAGCAATAGTGGTTCTCATCTGATGGTTAAGCTCGCTGTCGATTTTTACCTCAGGACAGCCCCTTGTATAAATCACATCCACCTTTGCATGAAATGTATCTCCAATACCTTTAGAAATTTCGTGGATGCGGGCTTCAATTTTATCACGTAATACGGCGTTAAATGTGCGTACGCTTCCTTTCATTCTGGCAGTATCGGGAATTACGTTGTTTGTACTTCCGCCTTCCATTACTCCGATTGTTAGGACTGCACTGTCAATAGGCGAAATTTCACGGCTTATGATACCCTGCAGCGCCTGATAAAGATGAGCGGCCACATTTAATGGATCTACCGCGGCATCGGGCATCGCACCATGTGCGCCCCTTCCGTGAATGAGTATTTTAAACCAATCGGAAGAAGCTGAAATTGCTCCTCCGGCTTCAGATGTTACAAACATTCCGGCAGGAATTGGCATTCCGGTCAACACATGAAGCATCATTGCTGCATCTACTTTAGGATTTTCCAGAATCCCATTTTCAAGCATCATCTTTGCCCCGTGTAAGGTTTCCTCACCCGGCTGAAATATAAGCTTAATCGTCCCGTGAAGCTGCCCTTCGTTTGCCTTTAGTATTTCCGAAGCTCCCAGCAGCATTGAAGTATGCAGGTCGTGACCGCATGCATGCATATTTCCGTTCAATGACGCAAACGGAATATCCGCTTCTTCTTTAATCGGAAGCCCATCCATATCAGCACGGATGAGGATCACCTTCCCTGGTCGTTGTCCGCCAATGGTAACCATTAAGCCTGATTCTCCGACAGGAGTGGGCGTGAGACCAATGGACTCCAACACCTCTTTTACGTAAGCGGTTGTCCCGGGCAAACTTAAATCAAGTTCCGGAATCGAATGAAGATGACGCCTGTACATAACCATTTTTTCCTGAAGCTGATTGGCCATACTCAAAAAGTCTCCATTTTTTTCAACCACAATTAACACCTCCTTAAACACAAATTGAATTAGCGTAGCAGCAGAGTAAAACTTCTGCTTAAATAATTTAAGACATTTTAAGAACACTTTTATTATACTTTTGAATTAAAAAGATGTCAAGAACAATTTAAGACATTTTAAGAACATTTTTTGGGCTGTTGGGAAGATTGAATTATCACATTTATTATGATATAATTTTTCTCACTGAATTGTTTATGAAAGGAATTTACCATGAAAATAAAGCTGGGTATAATCACGCCTGAGACCCATATGGACTATTTCCGCGCCATTGAAGAAGAATTGCGGTCAGTATGTCAGTTTCGGTTTCTTACGATCAGTAACTTCCGGGAAACAACAGACGTATATTTGAAAAACTTAGGTTTGGTGGACGGATTTGTTATCAGCGGCAGGTTTCTTTACGAGTCAATAGATAAGAAATGTCTGGATGAAAAAAAACCTGCACACATTTTGCAGGATAATGAAAACCTTCTTTATAGAGAACTTTTCCGACTATTAATCACAGAACCTGGGCTTGACATATCCAGGATTTATGTGGATTATGCATATGTTATTGATTCTTTCAGTGAATTCCAAAAGTATCTGACTCATGAGGGAAAGCCCGTTGACAGAGGCGACCTGCTTGAAAGGGTAGATACAATGCTGGAAAACCATATAACTCTGTGGGAAGAGAAGAAAACAGACCTGTCTATCACGGCGTTCGGCCATTTTGTTCCTGAACTCAAAAAGCACGGGGTAAGGTATATCTTAATACGGCCCACTTTGGAAAATGTGAAAGAGACCATAAGAGAGACTATCAACGAAATTACCATCCTCAAGCTCAAGAGCCAGAGGGCTGTTGTAGCATGCTTATCAGCCGAGACGGCGCCGCCATCAGAAGAGCAGCTTCATGAGCTGAAAGACCATGTCGGCAGGTTTCTGCGCAGCGTGAATCTTGCAGACACGGCCCAAATTTCGGAAGGCTTTGTCAGACTATTCACGACCTACGGAAGCTTTATGAAAATCACCGCAGACGCGCAAAACTGCTCTCTGCTGGAATATCTGGAAGAGTTCGTGAGCGACAAGGTGAAAATCGGATGGGGCTCAGGGCAGGAATATTATCAGGCTAACGAAAACGCCACCAGAGCTTACAGACAAGCAAAAGCCTTTACGGGCAGCTGCAGCTTTTTTATAAATGAGAATCAGAAGGTTATCGGCCCAATGCGCAGCATGAATGTCATGCAGTTCTCCGAACAGGGAGATCCGGAAATCATTGCATTGGCCAAAAGTATGGGAATAAATAACATTAATTTACAGAAAATCATGTCCTATGCAGAAATTATGAGAACAAATAAATTATCTTCTGAGGATGTTGCGCAATGCCTGTCCATCACTGTCAGAGGCGCAAACCGTATCCTCAACAAAATCGAAGAAAAAAAATATGTTCAAACGGTATTTGAAAAACGGGATAACAGTAAAGGACGGCCCAAAAAATACTACGAGCTGTTGTTTCTCGACGAAGAGGGCCACAAATCAGAAGTATAACCGCGGGTACTGAAACAAATCCAATAAAAGCATTATGACAGATCAGGGAATCAAGTTGAGGGTAAATCAGTCCATTTAAATAGAACGTGCTGCAAAACCATTTATAAAAACCAGTTTTGCAGCACGCTTTTTTTGTGCTATTCTATGGTTTTGATGTGAAGACACTTTTATATATATTGGTATTACGTATAGATGGGAGAAAGATTAATACATATTTTGAATTTGTTTCGCATATGGCGTAATGCTATAATTATACTAAATAGAATAAAAAGATTAAGGAGCGCATAATTTGTTTGACTTATCTTATTTTTTTAGCGTATTTCCAATTATTGCATCAAAATTACAGGTGACGCTTTTGCTGACCCTAACGGCTGCGTTTTTTTCCATCATCATTGGCGTTACAATAGCAGTGATCGCATATTACAAGATCAGGATTTTTTATCCGCTTACCCGTTTTTATTTGTCGATATTAAGAGGTACTCCTCTGGTGGCCCAGTTATATTTTTTTTACTATGGACTGGCGCGGGTCAGTGAAATTATTCTTAACATGAAGCCGTTGACGGCAGTGGCATTGGTTTTAAGTCTGAATACCGGTGCCTTTATGTCGGAAAGCATTCGGGGGGCCCTTCTTTCGGTTGATTCAGGGCAGAAGGAAGCCGCCGCTATGCTGGGCATGTCAGAGCTTCAGACAATCAGAAGAATCGTCCTGCCTCAGGCATTTCGTGTTTCATTGCCGGCACTGTTTAATGATTTGATTAATCTTTTAAAAGCCACGTCTCTTGCATTCATGCTTGGTGTCAGAGATATCATGGGACAGGCCAAGAGCGAGGGCGCGCAGTCCTTTCGTTACTTTGAGATTTATCTGGCGGTCATGATTATTTACTGGCTTTTAGTGCTGGGTTTTTCTCATCTTCATAAGATTATGGATAGAAAATGTATGGAAATGTACTAATGACGATTTTTAATTGGGAGGAAATGGAAATGAAAAAAATGATACCGATTCTCTTCACTGCTGTGGCAGTGACCCTTTCTGGTTGCAGCAGTCATGCTGTTTCCAAAGCAGCAGATGAGAAGAAATCAGAAGCCACAGTGGCAGAAAGCAGTACAAATGAAAGTACTGCAGGGAAGCGTAAAGTTATTATTGCTACTGGCGGCACAGGAGAGCCCTACAGTCTGCTGAGCAGTGATGGAAAAGATTGGACTGGAATTGATGCAGAGATGTGGAGTGAGATTGCAAAACGCACTGGGTGGGATATTGAAGTTAAGCAAACAGAATTTTCCTCTTTATTTGGCGAACTGGATGCCGGACGTGTAGACGTGGCAGCAAATTGTTTTGCCACTACGAAAGCCAGAATGGACAAATATACCACGTCTCACCCATATTATG
Source organism: Bacillota bacterium (assembly GCA_023460575.1). Lineage (GTDB taxonomy): Bacteria > Bacillota > Clostridia > Lachnospirales > Lachnospiraceae > Lacrimispora. The sequence goes on along the minus strand of JAEWPQ010000282.1, from coordinate 32,246 downwards.
GTGATGCCCAGTGTGTGATTGTCAACGAAGAGAAATCAGATATCAACACCTTTGAGGCATTGAAAGACGTAACCATTGGAGTAACACAGGGACAGGCATCTCAGGTGTCTGTGGAAAAAATGGCAGATACATATGGTTGGAATGTAGTGGTTTATGAAACAAGTGATACCGGATATCAGGATCTCTATCTAAAGCGGATCGATGCCATGGCTACCACAGACAGCCTGGTACATAAATATGAAAAGACTCAAAACATGAAGTTTCATATTCTGGATAACAGACTGTTAGCCAATAACGTGGCCTATTATTTTCAAAAAAATGATAAAGGAAATGAGCTTTGTGAGGAAGTAAATCAGGTTCTTGATAAAATGATGGAGGATGGAACCACTTCAAAAATTGTTACGAAATGGATGTATTCCGATATGACAAAGATGATACACGAATAAGCACATGGAAAGGTACTGAAAATGATCGAAATAAGTCATTTATGGAAGTCGTTTGACGGAGAGACAGATATTTTAAAAGATATTAATATATCCATTGAAAAAGGTGAGATTGTAGCGATACTAGGTTCTTCGGGAACCGGGAAATCAACATTGCTTCGGTGCCTGAACTATTTAACAAAGCCAACCGATGGAATCATCCGCATCGGCAGTCATGGGATTGATGCAAAGAAACATTCTAAAAAAGAGATTATGGAGCTGAGAAGTCATTCTGCCATGGTTTTTCAGAATTATAATTTATTCAAAAATAAAACAGCCATTGAGAATATCATGGAAGCCTTGATAACAGTGGCTGGAAAAAGTAAAAGAGAAGCACAGGAAATCAGTTTAAGGCTGCTTGATAAGGTTGGGATGCTGGAACGGAAGGATTTTTTTCCTTCCAGGCTTTCCGGGGGCCAGCAGCAGCGGGTAGGCATAGCCAGGGCTCTGGCCCTCAATCCAGAGGTGCTGTTATTGGATGAACCCACCTCAGCGCTGGATCCGGAGCTGGTAGGAGAGGTGTTAAACACCATTCAGAAAATAGCGGAAGATGGCACTACCATGATTCTTGTTACTCATGAGGTTATGTTTGCACGGAAGATAGCCACCAGAATCTTATTTATGGCAGAGGGTACCATAATTGCGGATGGGACACCAAAGGAGATACTGGATAACCCGGAAGATGAGAGACTGAAACGTTTCCTGGATTATAATCTGAAATAAATCACCTCTCTGTTATGGGAATCAGAGGGACATTTTTGAAAGGAGTCTTACAATGATAGAGATGAAAAAGGAACTGCCCCAGGTATTTGATAGTTTTGCTGAGGCCAGAAAAAACGGGTTTCTTGCAGTAAAGAAAATTAAAGATTCAGGCAAGGGAGTGGTGGGACAGTTTTGTACTTACACACCTCTTGAGATATTCATGGCGGCAGGGCTGGTATCCGTAAGCCTTTGTTCCACCAGTGACGAGTCAATTCCTGATGCAGAAAAAGATCTGCCAGGTAATCTGTGTCCACTTATTAAATCAAGCTATGGCTTTGCAGTTACGGATAAATGCCCTTATATGTATTTTGCAGATCTGGTAGTAGGAGAAACAACCTGTGACGGCAAGGTAAAGATGTATGAACTGCTTGCCAAAAAGAAAAACTTACATATTTTACAGCTTCCCCGCAATCAGTTTACCCCGGAATCAAAGGCACTTTGGCGGTCAGAAATTGTCCGCTTAAAAGAGCGGGTAGAAAAAGACTTTGGTGTGACAATTACCGATGATATGCTGAGAGATGCCATTCATAAACGCAACGAAGAGCGGAGACTTCTAAAGGAATTGTATGAGTTAAGCACCTTGTGTCCCCCTCCGATTACGGGTCTGCGCCAGCTTCAGATTTTATTTGGTTCTCAGTTTAAATTTGACTGGAAGGAAAAAACAGAAGAAATCCAAAATGCAATCAATCATATAAAGACAGACTATGAGGCAGGAGAGCGGCCGGTATCTGAAGATGCCCCCCGGATTCTCATCACCGGATGCCCCATGGGAGGAGTAACGGAGAAGGTGGTTAAAGTTATTGAAGAAGCAGGCGGTGTTGTAGTTGCGTATGAAAACTGTACCGGAGCCAAGCAGATGGATCGGCAGTGTTTAGAAGATGGAGATCCAATTACCAACATTGCAGAGCACTACCTGCAGATTGGCTGCTCCATTATGACACCCAATCCGAACCGGTTTGAACTGTTAGGAAGGCTGTGTGAACAGTTCCATGTGGATGGGGTAGTGGAAATGACTCTGCAGGCGTGTCATACCTATGCAGTAGAGTCTCATACCGTAAAGACATTTTTAAAAGAGAAAAACATACCTTACCTGCAGTTAGAAACAGATTATGGAACAGCAGATATCGGACAGCTTTCAACAAGAGCTGGTGCGTTTGTGGAGATGTTGTAAACAATGAAACAGATAACAGTAGGAATTGACTGTGGATCAGCCGCCTGCAAGGGAGTCCTGTTAAAAGAAGATTCCATTGCTGCAGTCTGCGTAAAACCAACAGGCTGGAATCCAAAAGAAACTGCCAGAACCGTCTTTCGGGAGCTTCTGGAACAGACAGAAACAGCGGAGCATGAGATACGTGTGGCAGCAACTGGATACGGAAGAGTGGGAATTGACTTCGCTCATAAAAAAATAACAGAGATTACCTGCCATGCGTCAGGAGCAGATTACCTTTTGCAAGGGGTTCGCACAATCATTGATATTGGAGGCCAGGACTCCAAGGTGATTTCGGTGGAAAACGGTAAGGTGCTGTCCTTTCAAATGAATGATAAATGTGCCGCTGGGACAGGAAGATTTCTTGAGATGTCGGCTCACCGCATGGGGGTGGATTTGTCTGATTTTCAAAAGCTGTTAACAGAAGGAAAATGTTGTTCTCTAAGCAGTATGTGCGCAGTTTTTGCCGATTCAGAAATCGTATCATTGCTGGCAGCAGGGAAAACCCGTGAGGAAATAGCCGGAGGAATTATTCAGTCTGTGGTGATAAGAGTGATGGCACTGGCAGGAAGAATCGGGACAGAGTCTCCCATTCTTTTAACCGGAGGATTGGCACAAATGGAAGGAATTCGTAAAGAGCTGGAATTGCAAACCGGATGTCCCGTAAATGTTTCTCATTTGTCTCGCTATGCAGGAGCAATTGGAGCAGCATTAAAAGCGTAAATGCTATAATAAGATATAATTTGTTTAAAATGCACAGTTACTTTTTGGTAATTGTGCATTTTTTGTTTGAATTTATAAATGATTTTCATGGGTATTATGGAAAATAGACACATTATTATTGAAAAATGGTTGCTTTATAGATAAAATTAATAAATGCGAACAACTATATAACCATTATTTGCTTGTAAAATATCAGGGTTTCCGCTATGATCTAATTGTAGATTGTAGACAATCTGCAATTCTGACTGGTTAAAGGAGAAGTTATGGACATACGTAAGATTAATAAGTTTACCTCTTGTGGAGGATGTATTGCTAAACTGCCTCAGGGGATGTTAAAAGAAGCGTTATTAAACATCCCTCATTTTGACGACCAGAATCTTATTGTGGGATTTGATACTTCTGATGATGGGGCAGTTTATCGACTGGCGGATGATCTGGCGATTATTCAAACCCTTGATTTTTTCCCTCCTATGGTGGAGGATCCTTATTTATTCGGAAAAATTGCGGCAGCAAATGCATTAAGTGATATTTATGCGATGGGGGGAGAAGTTAAGGTTGCTCTTAATATTGTCTGCTTTCCTGAGGATGAAGACCCGGCTATATTAGGTGAGATTCTTAGGGGAGGAGCCGAAAAGGTAAAAGAAGCAGGAGGGGTTCTCTGCGGAGGGCATTCCATTACGGATAAGGAACCAAAATATGGTCTTTCTGTGACAGGGATTGTCCATCCCCAAAGGATTATGAGAAACAATTCCTGTTGTATGGGTGATGATATCATACTTACCAAGCCCCTCGGAGTGGGACTTGTAACATCCTCCTATAAAGCTGGAGAAGCGTCACTGGAAAGCTATGAGCAGGCGGTAAACAGCATGCAGACATTAAATAAGTATGCAGCAGATGCAAGTAAAAAGTATCGGCTGCACGCTTGTACTGATGTGACTGGATTTGGCTTTTTAGGACATTTAAATGAAATGGTTACAGATGAATACACCATTCAGGTAGAATGCTCAGAAATTCCCTATATAAAAGAAGCGTACCGCTTGGCGGAGGAATATTTAATTACGGGCGGAGGTAAGAAAAACCGGAAGTTTTTGCAGGACAAACTGCGGTTTGAACAGGTATCCCAGCCTATGCAGGAAATATTATTTGATCCTCAGACTTCAGGAGGTTTGCTGCTTAGTGTAGATCCCCGGGATACGGAAGGGTTATTAAAGGATTTGGCTGATTTAAGTTTAGTAAGCTCTAAGGTTGCCTCTGTAATTTCACGTCAGGATAAGAACATGATTGTCTTTGGATAATCACTTACATACTGGAATGAATCTTGGTTGAAAGGTTGTGTCACTATGGATTTAAAACAACTCGAAGCATTTGTTTATGTGGCTAAGTTGAATAGTTTTTCAAAAGCGGCTGATACAATTTATTTATCTCAGCCTACGATTAGTTCCCATATTAATGCGTTGGAAAAAGAATTAGGTACGCAGCTGTTAATACGTTCCACAAAGGAAGTTTATCCTACCAAAAGCGGGCTGGATTTTTTCGTATATGCTCAGAATATGCTGGCGCTGCGTGATGAGGCCATTCATTCGGTGGCACAAGGAGGCTGTAGTATCAGAGGCGAAATATCGTTACTGGCGTCCAGTGTTCCGGCACAGTATTTGCTGCCTTCACTGATTGCAGTATTCCAGAAAAGCTACCCTGATATCCTGTTCAAAGTCAGGCAATGTGACAGCGAACAGGTAGGAAAGATGCTTTCTAACTGCATTTATGATTTTGGTATTACAGGTACAAGACTTTCCGGAAACAAGTTTGTTCAGGTACCATTTTATCATGATACGCTGGTACTTGCAGTTCCTGCCTGTTATTCAATTCCACAGAATCTGTCACCTGAAACGTTGAAAAAGCTGCTTCGGACGCAGCCGTTTATTATGAGGGAAGATGGATCCGGGACAAAGAAGGAACTGGAGAATTTTCTTCTTCGTCTCAATCTGACACTGGAACATTTAAATACGGTCTGCTGCTTTAATAATACTCATGGCGTTTTACAGGCTGTATCAAACGGAGCGGGTATCTCTTTTGTATCCTGGGCATCTACAGCCATGTATACACAAATGGGATTAATAAAAACCATTGAATTAAATGATTTTGTTATTAAACGAAACTTTTATTTGCTGTCAAAAAAGGAAATGATTTTACAGCCTGTTCAGAAATTGTTTCAGACATACCTTCTTAATTATTATAAGGAACTGCAGTAGTAATTTTGGATTTCATATGAATGATGGCGATACCGGTATTTTAACTGGTGCCAGAAAGGATTTTATTATGTATTTTGATAGCGCTGCTACTTCATTGCCTAAACCACAATGTGTAATTGATGCGGTTACAGCCGCAATGCTTACCCAAGGTAACCCATCAAGAGGAGTGAACAAAGCTTCCCTTGCCGGACTCAGATGTATAACAAATGCAAGACAGGAGATTGCCCGTTTTTTTGGCGGTGAGAATGAGGTCCATGTGGCATTCTGCCAAAATGCCACCATGGCACTGAATCAGGCAATTGGTTCTGTCCACAAACATATTGTGACTACTGCGGCAGAACATAATAGTGTACTTCGGCCGGTTTACCGGACAGGAGATTATACCATTGTTCCAGTGGATTCAAAAGGAAGACTGGATATAAAACAGGTGGAGGAAGCAATTCGTCCGGATACCGGGGCGGTTGTAATGACACACTCTTCCAATGTCACTGGGAATAGTTATGATATTTCGGCAGTTGGAGAAATTTGTAAGCGAAAAGGAATCTTTTTTATTGTAGACGCCTCCCAGTCTGCAGGGCTTTTGCCTATTGATATGAAAGCAATGAACATAACTGCACTTTGTTTTAGCGGACATAAATCTCTGTATGGTCCTCAGGGAACAGGCGGCATATGTGTAAGACCGGAATTTTCCATATCACCGATGATGACGGGTGGAAGCGGGAGCAATACATATTCGAGAACCGGTCCGGAGGAGATGCCAGAGCGGCTGGAGGCCGGCACTCAAAATAGCCACGGGATTGCAGGACTTTTAGCAGGCGTCCGGTATGTAGGCGGTAATAGAGAATTGTTTTTAAACAAGGCCATAGAATTGACAGATTATTTTTTGGAAGAGTTAAGAAAAATACCTTCTATTCTGGTTTATGGTGATTTGGAGTGCACCACACGTACTCCGGTGGTGGCTTTAAATGCAGCCCATATTGGAAGCAGTGAATTGGCCTTTGAGCTGAATGAAAAGTATGATATCTGCGTTCGTGCGGGAGCTCATTGTGCTCCGCTTATGCATGAAGCTCTGGGAACAAAGGACAAAGGTGCGGTACGTTTTTCCTTTTCACATATGAATACCATGGAAGAAGTGGAATCTGCCGTAAAGGCTCTTCGGGATTTATGCAGTTGATGTATTAATAATTGTACTGCCATAATTGAAATAACATTGAATAGGAGATGACTGGTATGAAAATAATTGATGCTATGGGAAAGGCCTGTCCGGTTCCGGTAGTCCTGGCTAAGAAAGCAGCAGCGGAACTTGCTTTAGAGGGCGGGGAATTACAGGTGTTGGTGGATAATCAGCCTGCATGCGATAATTTAAGAAGTATGGCAGAAGGAAAGGGCTATACCGTCAGGGAAGAAAAACTTGAGCCTGGCAGTTACCGTGTTACAATAGGGGTTCCGGTACAGGAGCAGATGCAGGAACAGATGCAGGCCCAGTCTGTCGGAGAGCAGAATCCTGTAAAAAGGGAGGAGAGCGGACTGGTCGTTGTCATCAGCAAAGATTCTATGGGGCAGGGAAGTGAAGAACTGGGGAAAATACTTATAAAAGGGTTCTTGTTTTCTCTCACCCAGTTAAAGACTCCGCCAAAGGTTGTTTTATTTTTCAATTCAGGAGTACTCCTCACGGTTGAAGGATGCAATACATTAGCTGATCTGCGTGAACTGGAACAAGCTGGTACCCAGATTGAAATCTGCGGAACATGTGCAGATTACTATTCTGTGAAAGACTCCGTTGGTGTTGGTAAGATTGTAAACATGATGACAATTACAGAGCGTATGGCTTTTGCAGGCTCTGTCATTAACATTTAAACTGGAAGGAATGCATCATGGAAGATATTTTGTTAACATTTCAAAACACCCATCATTCAATTATGGCTGAGACACTATTGCTGGGTGAAAAAATTTCGGTAAAGGTTATGCCCATGCCGGAGGCCATTACGGCCGGCTGCGGATTATGCCTTCGTCTGCCGGAGGGAGACTGCTCGAAAGCTCTTGGAATACTGGAGCAAGGCAGTATTATACCAAGGGGAATTTATAAAAAGACAGCAGGAACATATAGTAATCTGCCCAAAGAGCATTTTCAGGCTTCCGCATCATCCTGATGCGTCATTCTATGACTTTTAGGATAATCAGTGAGAGCCTGACTCTTATAATAATATCAATTTTGTTTAAATCAAGGCCGGTGATATCTTTAATCTTTTGTATGCGGTATTTTAGTGTATTAAAATGGATATGCAGACAATCCGATGCAGTGTGAAGATCCAGCTGATGATCCAGGTAGCAGGTGAGTGTCTCCATTAAGGCTGTACCATGAAGCCTGTCATATTCAATCAGATTATTCATACCCGGCTCAACCATGTGAACAGGCGGGTTTTGAAGCAGATAAGTTTCTGCCAGATCTTCTAAAATATAATCTTCATAAAAAAACAATTGTCCCAGGCCTTTCTTTTGTCTTGAAAAATCAAAGGCTTTTTTTGCCTGCTCTAAGGCATGGTCTGCCTGTGATAGGTCTAAAAATGCGCGGCTCACTCCGGCAAACATATGATTTGCACTTAGTATCTGTAGAAAGTTCTGCAGGCGGTCATCATCAAGAGGAGACTTCATGCATTGATCAGAATCCATAAGGATCACTATTTTACCTTCGATCACCTGAGTCAGTCCCCCGGTAAAGAATTTATCCAGCAGTGTACAAATATAAACCATTTTCTCCCTGGATTCAAAAAGGTCGTTGTCTGTGATATAGATTAAGTATAAGTACTTTTTAAAATGAAGACCGGATTTTTTTAGCAGCTGCCTGATCTTTTCCGGATTGGGCTGCTGTGTTTTTAAAACATAAAGAAGTATTTCTGATAATGGGGAATCGTAGGAGCAGTAAAAATGTGCATCATTACATAGCCGGATTCCTGCAAAATGTGCGAAGACCTGTAATATTTCACTGTTGAACTCTGTGAAGGGCCGGCTGTATTCCAGCTCGCTGACAAAAGCAATATTCATATGGCTCTGTCTGATACGCAGGATACGCTGGCGATGTTTATAAATCTCCGGATAATTCATAATATATGGCGTTGGGGAATTGAGCATATGACGTTGAAAAGCGTAATCAGCGTTGCATGTATCGTTGTATTTCTGGGAGAAAGTCTGATTCTCCTTATATTCCATCCACTGGGGCTCATCAAGCGGCTCTTCATCCCAGCAGGAAACCACGGGATTATGGGCGGAATCTATTACTCTCAACGGGTTTCCCACATACTTATAGGTGACTTCCAGCATTTTCTTCATGGCATCCGGATCGTTTAACGCCCGGATCATCTCTTCCTTGTACTGGTACAGAGTCAGTTCCTCGAAAAAGAATTCCTCTGTCAGGTTAATTAACTTTGGCAGTGTTACCAGACTGGGATCACAGACAATCCAGTTGATTTTATTATCATCACCATAGGGACGGGGCAGTTCCTTATCACCAATGAGTAAAAGATTGACAGCTTCTGAAAGCGGGAGGGAATCAGGCAGGTCTGAGACGTGTGCGATGTAAATGATATCTGAACAGAATGTATCAGGGAAGCCATCCAGACAACGGCATGATCTGATGATGTAATCATTATTAATATGAAAGTGACAGCTGTAATTTTTTAAAAACTCCGCCAGATTTTTCATGTGCTTTGCCATAAGCGTCCTCTTTTCGTTTATATTAATGAATCATTATGAGAAGTATTATAACACCGATTTTATTTGGCTTCCAGAATGAATTGTTATAAATGAATAAAAAATGCAGATGAAATTGTTTGATTTAACAAAAGAAATCTTATTAAAAACGATAAGAAACAGATAAAAGTTTATGGATTCAGACATACCCTTTTCCTTTTGTATTTGATACTATTTTTTCATACGATCAATAAAGGAGAAGACGATTATGCAGAACAAATATGAAAAGCTTTTCGAACCGGTTAAAATCGGGAGTGTCACATTGAAAAACCGCTTTGTTATGGCGCCTATGGGTCCCCAGGGTCTGGGAGATTCCGTGGGAGGCTTTAACCAGAGAGGCGTTGATTATTATGTGGAGCGGGCAAAGGGCGGAACCGGGCTTATTATTACAGGCGTATGCTTTGTTGATAATGAGGCAGAACATCACTCTATGCCAAGCACTCCATGTCCGACCATAAACCCGGTGCATTTTACCCGGACTGCAAGAGAGATGACAGAACGGATTCATGCTTATGATGCCAAAGTATTTCTCCAGCTAAGTGCAGGTTTCGGCCGTGTGGCGCCTCCTGTTGATCCGGATTTAAAGCCGGTATCTGCCTCGGAAATTATGAACCGCTGGGTTGATATACCCTGCCGGGCTTTGACAAAAGAGGAGATTCACCGTATTGTAAAACGGTTTGGTGAAGGAGCAGCAATTGCCAAAAATGCCGGGTTTGACGGAATTCAGATTCATGCAGTCCATGAGGGGTATCTTCTTGACCAGTTTGCGATCTCATTTTTTAACAACAGAACGGATGAATATGGCGGGAGCCTGGAAAACCGCCTTCGCTTTGCAAGAGAAATCGTGGAGGAAATAAAGAAAACCTGCGGAGAAGATTTCACAGTTACGCTCCGCTACAGTCCCAAATCATTTATTAAGGATTGGCGTGTGGGAGCTCTTCCAGGTGAGGTGTTCGAAGAAAAGGGACGTGACCTGCCGGAAGGGATTGAAGCCGCACAGCTGCTGGAGCAGTATGGATATGATTCTTTGGATGTGGATGTGGGCTGTTACGATGCGTGGTTCTGGAATCATCCTCCCATGTATCAAAAGAAAGGTCTTTACATCCCTTACGCAAAAGCAATAAAGGAAGCGGTAAATGGTCCTGTTATCTGTGCCGGCCGTATGGATAATCCGGATCTGGCCCTTTCAGCCATTGAAGAAGGAAGCTGTGATTTAATCGGACTTGGACGTCCTCTGCTTGCGGATCCTGATTATGTAAACAAACTGCGGTTCGGTCAGACAGAACTGATCCGCCCATGTCTTTCCTGCCATGAGGGCTGCCTGGGCCGTATGGTTCATTATGGCTGGCTTAACTGCGCGGTTAACCCTTCCTGCGCAAGAGAGCGGATTACAGAATTGAAGCCTGTCCTGAAAAAGAAAAAGGTAATGATTATCGGCGGAGGAGTGGCCGGATGTGAAGCTGCCAGAGTTCTCAGTATGAGAGGTCATCAGCCTGTGGTATACGAAAAGACAGACCGCCTGGGGGGAAATTTAATTCCCGGAGGAACACCGGATTTTAAAGAAGATGATCATGCACTGGCAAACTGGTATGAAAACACACTGAAGGATCTTTCAGTACCGGTTTATTATAATACGGAGGTAACGCCTGAAATGATCCGTACAGTGAATCCGGACACTGTAATTGTTGCAACCGGTTCGAGGCCTAAGGTATTTGGCCTTGGAGATGAAAGCAAAGTATTTACTGCCGAAGAAGTGCTTCTTGGAAGCAGGGATCCGGGCAGCCGTGTGGTGGTTTTAGGCGGAGGGCTGGTTGGATGTGAGCTGGCTTTGTGGCTGAAGAACAACGGAAAAGATGTTTCCATTGTGGAAGCCCAGGATAGTCTGTTAAAACTAAATGGTCCGCTGTGCTTTGCCAATATCAGCATGCTTTTATCACTGATTCAAAAGAAAGATATTGCTGTTTATACAGATTCCAGGGCAATCCGAACGACTGAGCAGGGCGTTTTAATTGATACTGGTGCGGGAGAACAGGAACTAAGTGCAGATTCTGTCGTACTTGCAGTGGGTTATGATTCGGAAAACAGACTTTATAATGAATTAAAGCATGAAGTCAGGGATCTTTACATACTTGGAGATGCTAGAAAGGTTTCCAATATTATGTATGCCATATGGGATGCATTTGAGGTGGCATCGAATATTTAATATGGGATAAAAATGGAGTTCCTGCCGGGCAGTCATCAGGCGTGGCGGTCTGTACGGCGGAAACTCCTTTTTTACTTCTACATGATGAGTTCTTTATCATTTTTTATAATATTTCTCTTATCAATGCCATCAGGCACCATTCTGTAAACCAGGAACCGGATATCCTCATCGGAATCATTTTCCAGTGTATGAATGGAATCTTTCACTCTAATAATTGAATTTTCCGAAACTATCCGGCATTCTGTCTGTTCTGCTTCTTTCCATAAGATTTTTAACTTACCGGAAATTACAAATATAACTTCTTCAATTTTATTGTGCTTATGCCATTCCTGAATGGAGTGAGGAGGAAGGGTATTAATATGAATTTCATATTCATCAAAAATAAAATAATTGACCTTTGTCTGGTTTTCTTTTTCCACGTAGATTGAGTCTGCAGTATCATAAATTTCTAAATTCATTCTAAACACTCCTTTGCACTCTATCCTTAACAGAGATTCGTTTTTTTCAGTATAAGCCTGGATTTTGTGATTTACAAGTAGAACCGTCCTCACAAAATGCTTAATTTTATTGCCCTTTTCATATTTGGCTGATATGATGTATGAGGAAAATTATGGAAAAAGTAAAAGGGGGGTCAATGATTGAACAGGAAAGAATTTAAACTGAAGGAAAAACATTACGGTTGGGTGGATTTTTTTGCAATTCCATTTGCCTGCGACCCGCAAGCCGCTGCAGCGTTAGGAATCCAGAAACTGCTGACTGCACTTTCTGCGGTATTTCAGGTTGCAGTTCTGGCCAGATTTCTGGATTCTGCCGACATCGCGTTAAAGAGCAAGGGGCAGTGGAGCAGTGTGTTTGTGTGGTTTGCTATTTTGGCAGTTTGTGTGGGCTGGAGAAGGATTTCCTTTCGGGTAGGAGTGGTTTTTACAAACCGTATCAGAATCCGTGCTGCGGCCCAAATGAATAGGACTCTCACAGAAAAGCGCTCCAGGCTTTCCTATTATCTGATTGAAAAGGAAGAAAGCTGGAATTTAATTAATCGGGTAAGTAAGCAGCCCGAACAGCAGATCACCATGATGCTGCAGCGTTCTTACAATCTGATTTTGTATGTAATCAGGATATTTGGTGTATTGTATATTGTTTTTACACAGGTATGGTGGATTGGTATTCTTACAGCAGTTCTTTGTATTCCTTTAATTATCCTGTCGCTAAAAACCGGAGAGAAGAATTATAATGCAAAGAAACAGGTTGCAGATCATGAACGACGCTATCAATATCTGGCTAATGTGCTTTCCGGCCGTGAGGCAGTCAATGAGCGGACGCTGTTTGGTTATTCTGAAAAGTTGAATGGAGACTGGTCTGAGCAATATGAGAAAGCCCGGCTCATAAAATGGAGAGCAAACTTAAAATTAGCCTGCAGTGTGAGGGGAGGGAGTGCCGTTATCACCATTCTTTCATCCTTCATTGTAATCGCTTTGTTATTCCCGGTTTCTTCCGGGCAGATTTCTACTGGTATGTTTATTGCCCTTGCAACCGGAATGTATGATCTGGTAAATATGGTTGGAGTGGAGTTGACAAAAGCTGTATCCCAGCTTTCCCAGTGCAGGGAATATTTAAAGGATCTTTCAGCGTTTGCCGCTTTGGAAGAAGTACCGGGAGTGGATGAGCCTCCGGTTAAGGAACCAGTGGAAATAAGAGAGGTCGAGTTTAGAGATGTAAGCTTTTCCTACCCGGGATCAGAGCATATGATTTTAAAGCACTTAAGCTTTCGCGTTGAAAGTGGAACTCATTATGCGTTTGTAGGTGCAAACGGAGCAGGAAAAACAACAATCACCAAGCTGCTTACTGGTCTTTATCATCAGTATGAAGGTGAAATTTTAATCAACGGTAAAGAACTGAGAACCTATACACAGCCGCAGATAAAGGCAATGTTCTGCGGATTGTATCAGGATTTTGCAAAATATTATATATCCATAAAAGAAAACATAGCCGTAGGTGCAGCAGCATTCATGAATGAGGCAGAAAAAACAGATGAAATAGAAGATGCCTTAAAAACCGCTGGAATTTATGATGAGATCTGTAATCTGCCTCAGGGTCTCGATACGAACCTTGGAAAAATCAGAGAAAATGGTATGGATTTTTCAGGAGGTCAGTGGCAAAAACTGGCAATGGCGAGAGCTGTTAACAGCAAAGCTCCTGTCCTGATTCTGGATGAACCGACTGCCGCTCTTGACCCAATCAGTGAAAGCAGAGTGTATGAGGAATTTGAGAGTATCAGCCGGGGGCGTACCACATTGTTCATCAGTCATCGTCTGGGATCTACCCGGCTTGCACATCAGATTTTTGTACTGAAAGATGGACATATTGAAGAATCTGGTAATCATGAAGAATTGATGGAACAAAAAGGTCTTTATGCAGAAATGTTTGAGAGTCAGAGGAGGTGGTATCAATGAAGCAAAAAACAAAAGTGTCCACATTTCAAATATTTAACCATTTGTTAGGGGTACTATGGAAAAATGATAAGAAACACACCTCTTTTTCGGTTACTCTGTGTGCCGTTGTTGGACTTGCTACCGCCGCAGGTACACCGGTAAAGCAGTATTTCTTTGAGGCTGCAGGGCATTTGCCAGTCAGTCATAAGCTTGGGGTTGTGGTAGGAATTGGTGTTTTCTGGGGGACATTCACTCTGATTACTCTTTTGCTCCAGGGAGCATCAGATCTGATGATTGAAGATTTAGGTGTGCGTCTGGGAGGATACCTTGGAAAGATGGTAAACATAAAAGCAGCCAGGCTTGAGCCAATCTGTTATGAGGACAGCACTGTTCTTGATTCAGTCAATCATGCATACAAGGGAGTAGAGCAGTCAGGTGAAATAATTCAGCTTCTCTTATCGCTCACCGCATTTTATATTCCGTATTTTCTGTTTTTGTCTGTATACATTTACCGGATTCATCCGGCTCTGTGTTTGGGGATCTTACTGGTCCTGCTTCCAACGATGGGCGGTCAGTATCTGCGCACACGTTACTATGAAAAACTGGAAAACTGTGCGGCGCCTTTGCGTAGGAAAATGGAATATTACCAGGCATGCATCGCTGACAGGGAATACGCAAAAGAAACAAGGCTTTTGGGAGCCGTCTATTTTTTCCGGGAGCTTCATGAGATCTCGATCCTTCTGTTTCAAAAAGAATCCTGGAAAACAGAACGGAAAAGTTCTCTGGTGGAATTAGGACTCCGATTGCTGAGTCTATTGGTTTACATAGTAATACTGGGTTTGATGTACCGGTATTTACAAATGGGGATTTTAGGAACGGCAGCATTTGCAGCGATCTTTACATCCATTGACCAGATGTTTAATTATATGGATTACGTTCAATATTGTATCGGTGATATTTCTCATTTTTTACCTGCAGTTAATAATACCTTAAGCTTTATGAAGCTGCCTGAACGAAAAGGTAAGACAGTTGAATTAGCTCATTGCGGCATTGAATTTGACGGTGTATCATTTGCATATCCCGGTAGTGAAAACATGGTTTTAAAAGATGTAAATTTATCCATAGGAGAAGGGGAAACCATTGCAGTAGTGGGAGAGAACGGTGCAGGAAAATCAACCTTTTCCAAGCTTTTGCTTGGCATATATCTGCCAAATGACGGTAATGTGTTAATTGGCGGCTGCAGCACCAGAGAAATAGCTCCGGATGCCGTTTTTAAAAAGGCATCCGGTGTTTTCCAAAACTTCCAAAGATATAAAATGACTCTGAGGCAAAATATAAGTATTAGTGATTCCATAAATGTTCAGGAAGAGAACAAGTTAAGACAGGTTATAAAAGAAGTAAACTTAGAGGAAAAGAGCAAAGAACTGACAGAGGGAATTGATACTATGCTGGCAAGAGAATTTGGCGGTACAGATTTATCCGGGGGGCAGTGGCAGCGAATCGCCATAGGGAGAGGTCTATATAGGGAACATGAGCTGATTGTCCTGGATGAACCCACTGCATCCATTGACCCTTTGGAAGAATCCAGGGTTTATCGCCAGTTTGCAGAATTGTCGAAAGACAAAACTGCGGTTATTATTACCCACCGGATCGGTTCAGCCAGACTTGCAGACCGGATTGTTGTGATGGGTAAGGGGACCATTGCAGGAACAGGAACCCATGAGGAACTGTTAAAGAACAATGAAACTTATCGTGCTATGTTTGAGGCACAGGCGCAGTGGTATCAGTAATTTGAAAAGCCGTAGTTGGAAACAGCTGCGGCTTTATTTTTTTTATTATATTGACTCTACAACCATTGTAGACATTATGATATACTTATCTTAATCAAGTAAAGGATGCGAATTTATTTATGGAAAAGAATTTAACCACAGGCAGTGTATTTAAGACTGTTTTATATTTCTCATTACCCTATTTTTTATCTTATTTTCTTCAGACGCTTTACGGAATGGCAGATCTTTTTATTATTGGCCAATTTAATGGGGTGGATCGTATTACAGCGGTTTCAATCGCAAGCCAGTTTATGCATATGGTGACGGTTATGCTTGTTGGTCTGGCCATGGGGGCAACCGTGATGATTGGCCGTTGTGTTGGCGCAGGAGATCATGAGCAGACATCTGCTGCCATCGGCAACACGATTACTCTTTTTATGGCTTTATCAGTTATAATCATGATCGTATTGCTCATGGCGGTAAATCCAATCGCTACCATCATGTTAACACCTGCCGAAGCTTATTCAGAGACGGTTACATACCTTACAATCTGCATGATTGGTATACCATTTATTACCGGATATAATATCATCAGTTCTGTTTTTCGGGGAATGGGTGACTCCAAAAGCCCTATGTGTTTTATTGCGGTAGCCTGTGTGGCTAATATTGCACTGGATTATCTGTTTATCGGTATATTGAAACTTGGAGCAGCCGGAGCGGCACTGGGGACAACATTATCCCAGACAATCAGCGTAATTGTCTCACTGGTATTTATAAAAAAACGGAACATGGTAAGTCTTTCACTGAGGGACTTGAAACCGCAGATAGCAGTGATGCAGAATATACTTAAAGTTGGTATTCCGGTGGCATTGCAGGATGGATTTATTCAGATCGCATTTATTGTAATTGCTGTAATTGCAAATAGCAGGGGATTAAATGATGCGGCAGCAGTGGGCATTGTGGAAAAAATGATCGGTATTTTATTTCTGGTTCCATCCTCTATGCTGTCTACGGTTTCTGTACTTTCCGCACAAAATGCAGGGGCTGGGAAGCATGAACGTGCCCGTCAGACGCTTTGGATTGGAATAGGTACAGCAGTTTCTTTCGGCGTAATATCAGCAGTTATGATGCAACTATTAGCGGAACCGGCAATCGGGCTGTTTACAGATAATGCCAGAGTAATTCTGCTGGGCGGGCAATATATGAGCAGTTATGTCTGGGACTGCATGTTTGCAGGGGTTCATTTTTGTTTCAGCGGATATTTTTGTGCATATGGTTTATCCGGAATATCGTTTATACACAATTTGGTTTCAATTGTTTGTGCACGTATCCCGCTTGCATATCTGGCATCCGTATATTTTGCAGATACTCTTTACCCCATGGGAATTGCAGCTCCCGTAGGATCAGTTTTGTCAGTTATTATCTGTGTCAGTGTTTTTATCTGGATGAGTAAGCATCCTGACAAATTAACCGGCCGCTTATGAATGTTGGAGGGAAAAGCAGATGGAAAAAGACGGGCTTTTTAAAATTGGAGATGTAGCGAAGCTGTTTCATGTAAGCGTAGGCACTCTGCGCCACTACGAGAATGCAGGACTGCTGCAGCCGGAATATACAGACCATGAAACAGGGTACCGCTATTATAGTACACGCCAGTTTGAATGTCTTAACACAATCCGGTATTTACGTGTACTGGATATGCCATTAGAACAAATTGCAGATTTTTTAAATAACCGTGATATTGATAAAATGCAGATGATGTTACGGCAGCAAAAGGCCGCTGTTATTAACAAGCAAAAGGAATTGAAAATAATTGAGAGGAAGATAGAGCACCGGTTAAAGCAGATTGAGGATGCTCTTTCCTCTGAACTTGATACCATTAAGGTGAAGCACATTGCTCCACGGCGGATTGCATGGATTGAGAGTACGTTATCCATAGAATTATTTTCTGATTTAGAATCTTCGATTCGGCGGCTGGAGCAGGATCAGCGGGATACGGTTGTTTTTCTCGGAAAAGTCGGCGTAGGAATAGCAAAGGAAAAACTGTTAAAGGGGCAATATGACAAATACGATATGGTTTTTCTGCTTTTAGACAAAGAAGATGTTTATTCAGGACCAATTGAGGAATTGCCAGAAGAAATCTGTGTGACGCTGAGATTTTGCGGAAGCCATATGAGCTCTGCCGTACAGTATGAAAAGATGGCTGATTTTATATCTGAACATCAATTACGTATTACGGGATTTTCTAAAGAAATTACGATGATTGATTACGGGATGACTGATGATACAAAAAAGTTTGTGACAGAAATTCAAATACCAGTATCTGACTGAAAAAATCTTTTTCTTGTATTTTAATTCGGGTATCAGTATAATTTAATTGTAAAACATTGATCAGAAACAGAAAGGAGATTGGTTGAAAGCATATACCAGGCATTGGATGAATCTTTTGCTAAGTTCCACCATGTACTGTATCATTATACAAAGAGGATGAGTGTTGCATAATGGTAAGGACACATCGTTGAAAATTCAAAAAGCACTCACTAAGACTTAAAACACTCCCATTCTTTGTACAGCACTGAAAAAATATAATCATCATAAAGTTTTCCATCCAATTCATGATGATCTCTTAAAACAGCATCTTTCTTAAAATTCATCTTTTTCAATAATCCGATTGATTGTACATTAAAGCTTGCAGTCTGGGCATATATTTTGTTTATCCTGATAATCCCAAATAGAACATTAAAAAGATTCGTAAGAGCTTCACTCATATATCCGTTTTTTCTATATCGGGGAATTATATAATATCCTAATTCCATACTGCTGTTTCTTGGATTATAATCGCTAAATGATACTTTACCAATCAAAGCCCCATCCTCTATTCTGGTTATTGAGAAGATAACAGTATTTTCTTTTTGAATCATATTCTTATAAAATTCCTCTAATTCATTTTTCCCCCTTTTAAAGATAGGTCTGCATGTCATTTTATAAAAATCTTCATATTTTGTTTCATCTCTGATGAGAATTAACTCATCTGCAGTGATCTTTTTAATACATAATCTTTTGGTTATGATTGGAACATTTATATATATAATATCTTTCATATTTTTATTAATTCCTTTCGCCTTGTCTGAAGCTTTTTACTTTGAAGCTTTACTTCTAATTTCTTTATATCACAAAAATCCCGGCTTTTACAGCACATATTCAGTGCATCTGAATATTTTAAAGGAAATGAATACGTAAATAAACAAAATACTTTAAAAAATAAAGTTAATTGTATCATATTTGATGCTTATCTAACATATCCATTGACAACCTTCTAATTGATGTTATAATAAAAAAAATCAAACTTTATTTATGTATCGAGTTGATAAATTATACTTTTAAAGTGATGAGGTAGTAAATGAGCATAGAGTGTACAGTAATAAAAGAGATTGATTATTATACAGAAAGCATTGAATTATTGTTTCGAATAGTCAATAAAAATTCTTATCAAAATTTAAAAATTGATCTTCTAAAACGCACAGATGAAGAGAAGCGTGCAAAGATTTGCTGTCAATTAGATAAGTTATTCTTTATTCAGGAAGACATTGAGAAACATACAGATATGAGCAATCCTGATATTAAGTTCTATTTTACCAAATTCATATCGGATCATATATGTATCGCAAAAATATTATATCAATGTATGAGACATTCTATATTATCCGGTAGCAAGGATGAGATAAAAAGTTATATTGAACAATCATTTAATTCTATTAAAAATAATAATACCTTAGAACTATCATTTGATGATATCGATTTGAAGACATCTGTTTATGAAAATGGTCATAAAGTTTCATTTACAGACAGAATCGGCAGCCTGGAATGCGATCCAGCGCAAAAGTGGCAGTTATTAGAATTAATAGAGCATTCCGGCAGGCACCTGGATATTCTTTATGAAATCCTTGACCAGACCGTTGCAGCTTTAAAAAAGCATGAAGAAACATTAGTGGAATTAAAAGAAGCAGCCACTGAGTATTGGGTAAGATATTTTGAACAGCATAATTTTCATAAGTTAATGAATAGTTTCTATAATATAAGTGAAGATAGTTATCCAAGCAAGCCAACGTTCATCCGAACACAAATTATGTGCTGCAACCGGGTCATTTTTTATGGCAATGATGAAAATATGGGGGATTACCACATACTAAATGTGGGGATACTGTTTGACAGTAATTATCAGGCTACAAAAAGACAATTAACAAATCAGGAACTGAGCAATGGATTAAAGCTGTTATCTGATCCCAGTAAATTCGAGATTTTACAGTTTATCCGGAACCGAAAAGCATATGGACAGGAAATTGCAGCAGAACTGAAGCTTACCACAGCTACAATCTCCCATCATATGAATACACTTATGAAGATGGGGCTTATTAATATAGAAAAATCAGATAACAGGGTTTATTATCAAATGAACAAGGAAGCTGTCAATTATTTATTAGAAGTAACGAAAAATAAATTATTGGAGGAATGAAATGAAGTTTAAAGAAATGCCATATCAGAGAGTTGATTTCGAAGAAAAAAAGGTTCAGTTTGAAGAACTTATGAAAGAATTCGCATCTGCAGAAAGTGGTGAAGCCCAGTTCGGGGTTCATAAAAAGTATTATAAATTCAAAGATGAAATCGAAACAAAGATTACAATTGCAAAAATCAGGCATGACATAGATACAACAGATGATTTCTATGAAAAAGAACAGACTTATTATGATGAAACAGAGCCTGAACTTCTTGATATGATTGTAAACTATGAACGGCAGATGTATGAATCTCCGTATAGAACCTATTTAGAAGAAAAAACAGGAGCTGTAGCATTTAAGAATATAGAGCTGAGTATAAGATCATTTGATAAAAAGCTGATCCCACTGAAACAGGAAGAAAATGCACTGACAACTGCATACGATAAGTTGATCGCCAGTGCAGAAATAGAGTGGGATGGGGAGACACTGAACCTTTCGTTATTAAGAAAATATTTAACCCATAAGGATAAAGAAGTGCGGCAAAAAGCATATACAAAATATTGTGCTTTTTTTGAAGCCAACGGTGAGGAGCTTGATTCCATCTATGATAAGCTGGTAAAAAATCGTACAAATCAGGCCAGGGAATTAGGTTATGATAATTTCGTAGAATTAGGTTATCATCGTGTAAAGAGAAATTGCTATGGCAAAGATATGGTAGAAAATTTCAGAAAACAGGTAAAGGAATATTTTGTGCCATTTGCAGAAAAGCTTCATGAAAGAAGAAAAAACAGGTTAGGTCTGGAGAAATTATCCTGCGCAGATGAAGGTGTTTTCTTTGCGGATGGGAATCCGGAGCCAATTGGCTCTCCGGAAGAGATCATGGCGAATGCCCGGACTATGTATGGAGAACTTTCCAGAGAAACAAAGGAATTCTTTGATTTTATGTCTGAAAATGAATTGTTTGATGTGCTGGGCAGAAAGAAAAAACGGGCGGGGGGATATATGACCTACCTCCCTGTTTATAATTCCCCCTTTATTTTTGCAAATTTTAATGGAATCAGCGGAGATATTAACGTAATTACTCATGAATGCGGCCATGCGTTTCAGGGGTTTCTATCAGGAAAGGATCCCATCAGAGAACATGCTGATATCACTATGGAAACAGCTGAGATTCACTCCATGTCTATGGAGTTTTTTACGGAACCATGGATGAATCAATTCTTTGGGGACCGAACCGATGATTACCTTTCCATGCATTTAGAAGACGCTGCCATATTTATTCCCTATGGATGTATGGTAGATGAATTCCAGCACATGGTATATGAAAATCCTGGCATGACACCGGATGAAAGGCATAATGTATGGAAGCAGTTAGAAAAGGAATATCGGCCGCATTTGGATTATACAGGATTTCCATACTTTGAAAAAGGGGGATTCTGGCAAAAGCAGCCTCACATCTATGACGACCCCTTCTATTATATTGATTACTGTATTGCCCAGATTTGCGCATTCCAGTTCAAAATAAGAATGGATGAAAATTACCAGGAGGCCTGGAACAGCTACTTAAAGCTTTGTAACTTATCAGCCAGTGATTTCTTTACAAATATGCTGAAAGAAACAGGGTTAGCCAGCCCGTTTGAAGATGGCTGTGTGAAGAAAATCGTAGAAAAACTGGAACAATTGTATATTGCAAGGTCATAACCGTATAGTATGCGAGAAGCCGTCAGCTGATCGTTAAATCTATAAAAATTTTTAAGAGAAAGGGATGGATATTTATGAAATTAAGAAAAATTTTTAGTATGTTAATCGTATCAGGACTGGTTGCTTCCAGTTTAGCCGGATGCGGCGGATCTGGCAGTAAAACTGCAGGCGGAGATGCTGCAGGTACTCTGAAAACATCAGAAAATGGGAAAAAAGGACCAAACGGAGAGACACTTGCATCCGAACAGATTGCTCACGGTATGCAATTTCATGTAGTTACCTTTGACACCGCACAGGTTGGTGATTCTGAGTCAGGCTCATTTTTCTTAGCGACGTGCGAAGGTTTATTCAGAGAGAATAATGGGGTTCTGGAAAACACAGGATGTGAAAAATACGAAATTTCTGAAGATGGTCTTACCTATACGTTTCATTTGAGAAAAAACAAATGGTCAGATGGGAAAGAAGTAGTTGCCAGCCAGTATAAAGATGCGGTAGAAAGAGTGCTGAACGTAAATTTAGCATGTCCATATTCTTTTTTTGCATTTCCCATTAAAAATGCAGAGAACTATTACAATGGTAAATGTGGTTTTGATGAGGTTGGTGTAGAAGCAGTTGATGATTATACGTTAAAGTTTACGCTGGAAGCACCAGAACCGTATTTTGTTGATAAATTAGCTTATACAATGTTTAATCCGATTCGTGTTGATAATATTGAAAAATATGGTGATACATATGGTACGGATGCAATGCAGACCTTATCCTGCGGACCGTATATGGTACAGGAATATACAGCCAGCCAAAGTACTGTTTTAGTAAAAAATCCAGAGTATTGGGATGCAGAGAATGTTTTCTTAGATGAAATCGACTTACAGCAGGTAGATGAGACCGCTACCCAGTTCCAGTTATTTGAAGCAGGCCAGTTAGATTTTGTGGCAGCATCCGGTGATTATTTAAAAAAATGGGATCAGGCAGCAAGTGAGGGCAAATGCCAGCTTTATACGGATGGGGATGTTGCTTCACAATATTTTGCATTTAATACACAGGAATCATGCCCAAGTGGTTTAATGCAGAATGCAAAAGTAAGAAAGGCAGTGGCTTATTCGTTAGACAGCCAGACATTTATTGATTCTGTTTATAATAGTAGATATACAGCAGCTTATGGTCTTGTAACACCAAATATTAAAGTTGGGGATAAAGAGTACCGGACAGAAGTAGCAGAACCGATTAAAGAAGAATATAACGAATATGCCAATAATCCGGAAAAATTAAAGGCGTTATTTCATGAAGGATTAAAGGAACTTGGAAAAGATACAGATGATTTAAGTACGATTACGATTCAGTTCCTTGGCTATGGCGAATCAACAATAGAAAAAGACATTGAGCAGTATGTAGTACAGCGGATACAGGATAATTTAGGCATTAAGGTAGACCTAAATATTGTAGGTGACTTTGGACTTGCACATGCAGCACAGGTTGCTGGTGAATTTGATATTTGTATGCAGGTATTTGGAGCAGATTATAATGATCCAATGACATTTATTGATATCTTCAGAACCGGCGGTAGCAGTAATTATGGCAAGTATTCAAGCGAAAAATATGATCAGATCCTGGATCAGTTAGCGACTGAACAGGACAATGACAAACGTTTGAAACTGTATGGTGAAGCGGAGACTATGTTAATCAAAGACGATGCTGCAATCAAACCACTCCTTTATCGCGATAAACACAGCTATATTAATAATCGTCTTCATGGTTTTCAATATCCTGTTTTTGGTGGTAAATATGAATTCAAATATGCTTATATTGTGGAAGAATAGATAGATTGAAAGTCATACCACATAGCGCATCGGCAAAAGTCTATGTGTCTGTGTGGTATCCTTTATAGATTAGGAGAATGAAGATGGCAAAATACATCGTCCGGAGAGTATTGGAAATGCTTGTTACCCTGTTTTTGATTGTGACAGCTACTTTCTTCTTACTGTCAGCAATCCCAGGAAATGCACTGACTTCAAAGATTGCCAAATTACCACAAACGGTGCAGACGAAGATTATAAAAAAATACGGATATGACAAACCGGTTATAGAACGTTATGTGATTACCATGAAGGGGTTGATTATCAATGGTGACTTTGGAGAATCAATCATCAGACCAGGGGAAACATTTAACAAAAATCTGAAAGCAAAACTTCCGGTGACAGTCAGGCTTAGTGTTCAGCAGATTTTATTAGGTGTGACCTTAGGTATATTACTGGGCATTATAGCAGCCATGAAGAGAGGAAGTTTCTGGGATAAGCTCATTTTAGTGGGAGCGATGATTTTAGTATCCATGCCTTCGCTGGTTATATCACTTCTGCTTCAAAAATATTGTGCAAATGGAGAATTGCTGAAGCTGCCTATTATTGGCTGGCCAAAAGGAAAAGAATTGTGGTTTGGGGGCTGGAAGTATACGATTCTGCCGACCATTGCCGGTTCCTGCAGCTTCATCGCCTATTATTCAAGACTGACGAAAACCAGTATGCTGGAAAGCATTAACCAGGAATATACCCTTACAGCAAGAGCAAAAGGACTTTCTGAAATGCAGATTGTAAAAAATCATGTTGTACGTAATTCATTTATTCCGATTATCACCGTACTGCCTACAACTGTGGCAGGTATTCTGACGGGTTCTCTGTTCATTGAGCGCGTTTTCTCCATTCCGGGAATGGGACGATATTACATAGAAGCGATTCAGGGAAGAGATATTCCCATTGTCCTGGCAGGAACAGCATTTTATGCCATTATTACGGTTATAACAATGTTGATAACAGATATTTTATATGTTATTGTCGATCCCCGAATTAAAATCGGTGCCGGGAAATAACGGAGAGGAGAACTAGTATGAATTCATTGGCAGATAAAAGATTTGAACTCGCTGACCAGTCTAAGTTTAATGCTGATGAGGTCGTCAGACCCAATATCAGTTACTGGCAGGATGCATGGCGGAGATTAAAGAAAAATAAATTAGCAATGATATCAATGGCTGTACTCATGATTCTTTTTATTATGTCTGTTATCGGACCCGGCATAAGTGGTCAGAATTATACAACATTAATGCCTGAAATTAAAAATCTGCCGCCGAGCAGTACCTACTGGCTGGGAACTGATTATTTAGGAAGAGACCTTTTTTCCCGTTTATGGAAAGGTTTAAGATTTTCCATTATTGTAGCAGTCGTCGCAGCAAGCCTTAAAGTGGTGATTGGCTGTATTTACGGAGCTGTTATGGCATATCTGGGCGGCTTGGTCGATGACATCATGATGCGTATAGTAGAGGTGTTAAACAGCATTCCTTATCTGATTGTTACTTTAATCATTTTAGTTGTATTAGGAAATGGTTATCTCCCCTTATTATTTGCATTATGTATCACCAACTGGACCAGTACAGCCCGTATGGTAAGAGGTCAGATTTTAAAACTCAGAGAAAGTGAATACATAATGGCATCAGCTGCTTTAGGAGCATCTTCGGCAAGAGTGATTATGAAACATTTAATTCCCAACACATTAAGCTTATTAATTCTGGATCTGGCTACCTCCATTCCTTATATTATTTTTGACGAAACCGTACTTTCCTTTTTAGGAATCGGTCTTCAGCCGCCTGCCTTCAGCCTGGGAACATTACTTTCAGCAGGTCAGGAAGCCATGGCTTTTTATCCTTCTCATTTATTATATCCTAGTTTACTTTTATGTTTGCTGGTATTGTCATTTAATATTTTAGGCGACGGTTTAAGGGATGCTCTTGACCCGCAGCTTAGAGACTAGGAGGAAATCATTATGAGTCAGGAACCTTTATTAAAAGTTGATGATTTAAAAGTTTCGTTTCACACCTACGCAGGAGAAGTCCAGGCGGTAAGAGGAGTTTCCTTTGATGTAAAAGCAGGAGAAGTATTGGCAATTATCGGTGAATCCGGCTGTGGCAAAAGTGTGACATCCAGAGCGATTATGTCGCTTGTCAATGGCCCCCAGGGTGAAATTAAAAAGGGAAGTAAAATTTTCTATGATGGAAAGAACGTATTAGAAATGAATAAAAAGGAGCAAAGAGCCTTTCGGGGCGGGGAATGCTCCATGATTTTTCAGGATGCTCTGGTTTCTTTAAATCCAACCATGAAAATCGGAAAACAGATTGTTGAAAATATTGTCCAGCACAGACAGATCAGCAGAAAAGATGCCAGGCAGGAAGCCATAAAATTATTAGAAGCAGTTGGTATTCCAAACCCTGACAAGAGGATTGATCAATATCCATTTGAATTTTCTGGCGGTATGAGGCAAAGGGCGATGATTGCCATTGCCATCGCATGTGATCCTAAGATACTGATTGCAGATGAGCCAACTACGGCTCTTGATGTAACGATTCAGGCACAGATTATGGAGCTGATTAAAAGTCTGAAAGAGAAACTGAATACGGCTGTTATTCTAATTACCCATGATTTTGGTGTTGTTGCAGGTTCCGCAAATAAAGTTGCTGTCATGTACGCAGGACAGGTTGTTGAAAGCGGTTCAAGAGAAGAGATTTTCTATAATCCACAGCACCCATACACCCTGGCTCTGCTTGGCAGTGTGCCCAAATTAGAGTGGAAGAATAAACAGCTTTTACAAACAATAAAAGGAACTCCGCCAGACCTTATTTCTCCGCCGAAAGGTTGTGCATTTGCGAAACGCTGTAATTATTGTATGAATGTCTGCTTAGAAGAGATGCCTGAGATAACTGATTTTGAAGATGATCATCATACACGCTGCTGGTTACATCATGAGGAAGTGCCGGCGTCTGTTAAAAAAATGTTCCAGGATGACAGAAGGATAATAACTGTTAGCGAAAATGGCGATACAGCGGTTGAGGGTGAAGAATATGAGCAGTCATGATATTTTAGAAGTGAAACATTTGAAAAAATACTTTAATGTAGGAAAACACGACCTTTTAAAAGCGGTAGATGATGTTTCATTCAGCATAAAAGAAGGTGAAACCTTAGGCCTTGTGGGTGAATCCGGCTGTGGAAAAACCACCTGCGGCCGTACGGTTGTGGGTATGTATCGTGCAACAGAAGGGGAAGTATACTATAAAGGACAAAATGTACATAAACTAAAAGGAAAAGAAAAAAAGGCTTTAAACAAAGAAGTCCAAATCATTTTTCAGGACCCTTATGCTTCTTTAGACCCAAGAATGACAGTGGCAGAGATTATTGGGGAAGGGATTGAAATTCATAATCTGGCTAAGACAAAGCAGGAAAAGGATGAAAAGATTGCTCATCTTTTGGAATTAGTCGGTTTGAATAAAGAACATGCTAACCGGTTTATCCATGAATTTTCAGGCGGGCAGAGGCAGAGGATCGGGATTGCAAGAGCACTTGCAGTTGAACCTAAATTTATCATGTGCGATGAGCCTATATCGGCATTAGATGTATCCATTCAGGCGCAGATTGCCAATATGCTGATTAAATTCCAGCAGGAAATGAAACTGACTTATTTATTTATTGCCCATGATTTGGCAATGGTCAAACATATTTCCGACCGTATCGCCGTTATGTATCTGGGATCTATTGTGGAACTTGCAGAATCGGAAGTTCTTTATCGGCATCCGTTTCATCCTTATACGGAAGCATTGATGTCGGCGATTCCCATTGCTGATCCACAAATTGAAGATTCCAGACAAAGAATTATGTTAGAAGGTGATGTTCCAAGTCCCATTAACACACCGCCGGGCTGTAAGTTCCAGGGAAGATGCCGGAAAGCAACCGATCAGTGCAGATGTGAAGCTCCAAAATTAACAGAAGTAGAACAGGGGCATTTTGTTGCCTGTCACTTATATCATAAGCAGGTTGAATAGTATGGAACGTTTCAAAGATATGGGAGTGGATTTTTATAAATGTTTGAAGTACAGTAGTCTGGTAAGCCTGATATTCGTGATGGTTAGTGGTATGTGCAGTTTTATTATTTCAGGAGGAAGTCTTACCACTACTCTGGAAAGCATAAAAGCAGTTTTGTTCGCATCCGGAAGCATAGGACTAATGATTGCTGCTGTATCTATCCTAAAAAGAGACAGGGAAAAAGAAAAAGACTGGTACGAGTGGAAAAAGAGATTTAAAATATTTTCATACAGAGTAACAATCGGTATCATGAGTATTATTATTTTGTTATATGGATGCATAATAGATGAGATTTTATTTATGTTAAACCATTAGTTACTGGAATTGGGAAAAGGAGCTTTTGCGGCATGCTGGATATGCGGCAGAAGCTCCTTTTATCAGATTGTCAGTATTTTATATCGGAAACCCATTTTACCCTCAAAATCAGAATGGTGGTAATGAGTGCAGCCATTAGGCCCCCTGCTGAACCATACAGATACCGAAGCCGATTACGGAATAAGTATAAATATGAAGCGCCTGGTTTGCCACGGCCAGGACGGAAGCCTCCCTGGTAAACAGCACCGTAAGTTTTGATGACAGAGGTACGATACTTTTTTCTAATAAAGATAACCTGATACAATATATAATACAAGTCTTGTATTTAATACCGACTCAAAGTATAATGAAATTAAAATTAAAACGTGAGAGGAGGTATAGGTAATGGCGAAATCAAATCTGGTTCAAGTATCTGAAAAGATAAATTACACAGAAGCTGAAGCAATACAGGCATTAAGATCAGAACTGAAAAAAGGAGTTGAAAGTATGGAGCGTGGTTCCCTGTATACAATTGAAGAAGCATGGGAAGAAATTGATGTGATTTAGGAGAATGTATGGATAATTCAATAAATTATAAAGTATGCCTGACATCTGATGCAAGAAATGATATTATACAGATAAAACGGTATATTTTGAACACATTTAGATATCGAGAGACAGCAGAAATGTTCTCCAAAAATATCAAATATGCGATATCAAAATTG
This sequence comes from Bacillota bacterium, assembly GCA_023460575.1. Taxonomy (GTDB): domain Bacteria; phylum Bacillota; class Clostridia; order Lachnospirales; family Lachnospiraceae; genus Lacrimispora. Next base: position 3,568 of record JAEWPQ010000282.1, on the reverse strand, counting down.
AGCCCTTTTTCAAAGGCCTATGCTAAAACAGGACTGTTGATTCAAGGGCTTGAAGTATATTATAAGCCGCACAGTACTTATCTCCTGTTTTTTGTAGTAAAAGAGGACAAAGTTATTGTAATACGAATTTTGAAAGACAGGATGCATTGGCAGTCTATTATAAAAAGAATAAAATCTTTTGATCAGATAATCTATTAATTCTTATAAATAAAGAATCATATCGATTTGTATTTCCAATTAAAAGTTAAAGCTCTAGTGATGCGATTTTATCAGGTTACTTGTGACAATCCAAGATATGTATAATTGAAAATGAGTATTGAGCATATACTTATGTTTTAAATCAAACTTGACAATATCACTAATTAGTGATATATTAAAACTATGAAAAAGAACACTATATCTTATGGAAAAGAAAATGATACCAATTTAAAAGCATTCATTGGACTTAGCAGAACAACCCAGGCACTTCACAGAAGAGCGGGTGCCATCTTTAGCCGGGGAGGTCTTACAACGGCGCAATTTGCGGTGCTGGAGGCATTGTACCACAAAGGCGATTTAACAATTAACGAGATCATTGGCAGTATTCTTTCTACTTCCGGGAATATGACGGTGGTAATTAACAACTTAGAAAAAGATGCCATGATAGAAAGACATCCGAATCCAAATGACAAAAGGTCCTGTATTATTGCAATTACGCAAAAAGGAAGAGATAAAATCGAAGAGATATTCCCCAGGCATGTGGAAGATTTAGCAGAGAGTTTTACCGGACTGAATGAAGAGGAAAAGGAAATGCTGGTGCATCTGTTGAAAAAAGTAAACACAAGGAGTGAATCAAATGAGTAAAAAGATAAAGGCAATTGAAAAAATAGGATTTCAATGGGGAATGGACAGTCCGTTTCTGGCATGTATGCATCATAAAGATCAATTCCCGGCAGGTAATGAGGTGCAGGGACCTGCGGTTTCTTTAGCAGGAAGAAATATGGGAAATGATTTTTCCGGGAAAGACGGCTTTAGTATGTATCATGGAGAAAAAGTTCCGGGATTTCCGGTTCATCCTCACCGTGGTTTTGAGACTGTTACCGTTGTATTGGAAGGGATCGTCGACCACTTTGATTCCAAGGGATCGGAAGGACGTTATGGAAATGGAGACGTCCAGTGGCTCACAACCGGAGCAGGCTGCCAGCATGTAGAGATGTTCCCACTGGTTCATCAGGATCAGGAAAATCCACTGGAGTTATTTCAAATCTGGCTGAATTTACCGGCAATGAGTAAATTCACAGACCCGGATTACAAGATGCTTTGGGCAGAAGAAATCCCAGTGATCAAGCATACCAATGAAAAGGGAAAGACAGCGACAATCCGATTAATTGCTGGGAAATATGAAGATAAAAAAAGCCTGGCCCCAACGAAAAATTCATGGGCTGCAAAGGAAGAAAATCATGTAGGAATCCAGCTTGTTATACTGGAGCCTGAGGCAGAGTTTCATATCGCTGCAGGTTCTAAGACCTTAAACCGTAACCTGTATTTTTATAAGGGAAGCAGTCACATTACCATAGATGGGAAAGAGATTGATCCATCCTCCCGGATCAAACTTTCAGGAGAAGATGAGATTACGGTGGTTAATGGAGATACAACCAGTTACATTTTACTCTTAGAAGGAGAACCAATTAATGAGCCGGTTGCGCAATATGGACCCTTTGTTATGAATTCCGAACAGGAAATACGAAATGCATATGAAGATTATCATAAAACGCAATTTGGAGGCTGGCCATGGCCTGATGATGAGCCGGTCCATGAAAGGAAAATGGGAAGATTCGCCCGTTATCCAGATGGAAGTGTGGTAAAAAGATAATGTATAGCCAGTAGAGTAAGTTAGATAAAGCAAAATAGCTCGATAGTAGGAGCGTTTACAGTATGTGATCCATATACTGTAAACGCTCCTACTATAAGGTGAAAGTTCTCTAGATGGAATTGAGACGATTAAAGTTTACCAAAAGGAAGATCGTACGTTTAATGCAGGGAAAGAAAAGTTCATAAAATTTCAAAATTTAATTATTGACTTAGGAAATGCAGAAAACAATCAGGCCGCATTAAAAACTATAATTAATAGTGTGGAATATTGATTAGATATATATGTTGATGCCAATAAGTGATATAGTTAATCTGCAACCGGAATATTATATGTATACTGGAATCTTGATTAGTAAGGAGAAAACGGCCTGATGAAAGCATTACAAGTAATTTCACTATCAAAAACTTACGAAAACGGCAATTCATTCGCAGAGGTGTTGGATAATATTAATTTATCCATATATCCCAATGAATTTGTATCCATCATTGGTTCATCTGGAAGTGGAAAGACCACACTCCTTAATATAATCAGTGGCTTGGAATCCCCAACCCTAGGGAAAATATTTATAAATGAAACTGATTTTGGGGAGTTAGATGATGAGGAAAGAGCAAAATTCAGATTAAAAAACATAGGTTTTATCTTTCAAAATTATAACCTGATTCCAGTAATCAGCGTCCTGGAAAATATAATACTTCCTGCCAAACTGGATAGAAGGAAAATAGATAGAAATGAAGTTCTTGAAATAGCAAAAATATTGGGAATTGATGATAAGCTGTACCAAATGCCAAATTTATTATCAGGAGGACAGCAGCAAAGGGTTGCAATAGCCAGAACATTATACACTAGACCGGCAATTGTTTTGGCGGATGAGCCAACGGGAAATTTGGATTCAAAATCTAGCGATAATGTCATTAAGCTTATGAAAAATATGAGCGAGAAATTTGGACAAACCATGATTGTTGTTACACACGATGATAAAGTGGCCAAAGTTGCAGATAGAGTTATACAGATAGAGGACGGAAAAATTGTTAATGATGGGAAATGATAATTATGATGTTAATCAAAATGGAATAAAGGTATTAGTTAATGCCTATAAAAGAAACAATAAAAAACGAGACTTTATTTTGATCTCAGGTGTTTCAATCATGGTAGGATTAACATTTACTGTTTTTAGTTTTTTATATGGAAAGTTAAATACAGATATATTAAAAAATGTACGAGAGGATGGTATTACAGTATCAACTTATTTAGAAAATGGAACAAAAGAACTTGAAGATATAATCAGTAGACTTTCGTATGTGAAAAAAGTGGGTGCAGAAACATTTGCAGGAAAAGTTTTTTTTAATGATCAAAAAATTGCCACCTGTATTGTGACGGATGAATTAACATATCAGACTATGATAAAGTCAGCATATACTGATGTGAACGGAAGCTATCCTCGGAACGTGAATGAAATAATGCTGTCTCAAAAAACGTTAAGATTTTTGGGAATTGACAATCCCAAAATCGGTATGGAGATTAACTTGGAGTTTTATTGGAACCGCCTGAGTAAAGAGAAGTTAACTGGATTCCAGACATTTATTTTGTCCGGCTATTATACAGATTATCAAAATAGCCTAAGCAATCAATCGATTGCGTATATATCTGATAGCAGATGTAAGGAAGGGAATATTGAACTTTATCCGTCACGCATATTGATAGATGTTAATACAAAAT
>JAEWPQ010000281.1 GCA_023460575.1 Bacillota bacterium | reverse complement strand
GTGAAAAAGCCCGCAACCTGTTCCGCGAGATGATTCAAAAAGCCTCTAACGAAGTGGGATTTGAAGCTGAAGACATTCCTCTCATGGTAGAAGCAATTCCGTTATCCAACGAAAGCGTGATGTTAGTGATCACTAAAATCGATGACCCGGAAGAATTAGATACAAGGTTTGCAAAATTTTCACCATCAACAGACGAAGAACTGGATTCCATGCCGGCAGATCTGGCAAGCGAGCTTTTAGAAGGTGCAGATGGTCTGTTAAATCTGTTGGGAATTGACAAAAAAGAAGAGCCGGAAGAAGAAAAACCAAAAGAGCAGTCAAACACTTCCTCAGTAAGAATCTACTGTTTTGAAAGTCTGGATCAGATTTCTGATGCCGCAAAGATCATCGGACAGGTCTACGATGGCAGTAATACTTTATATAAAAAACCAAATACCAGACAATATTATCTGGTAATACGTAACACCCCTGAGAAGTCTCTGGACTTCAGCCGGGTATGCAATCTTCTTGCAGAGTACGGAACCAAGATTCATCATGATTACGCTTCCGAAGCGTACTACAAGGAACATTACGAGGTCCTGATTGAAGGGAATGCCCTTCAGTCACTTGCACAACTTTAATCCGTTCCTTTGTTCATAGTACTTCATCACAGTCAAAATGAGGTTCAGCCCGCTATAGGCCGAACCTCATTTTTAAATTTCTTCATTATCCAGAAAGAAAGCAGCGATTAACTCTAATGCCGCATCTGTCTCCCTGCATGGAATTAAAATCCAGTCATGAACCATGCCTGCTCCCTTTTTATAAACCAGCTCTGTTCCGTCAAAACTTCCCGATTTCTCTGCAAGCAGCTCACAGTCCGGAGTCATAATATCTTCCGTCCCTGAAAACACCAGAATTTTACCCAGATGATTCCAGTCTCCATATAGGGGTGAAACAAAGGGGTGATCTGAAGCGAGCGTACCGCAGTAACGAATTCCTGTTTCTTTTAATGCTCCTGCGGGAAGAAGGCGGTCTGCCTTTTTCGCAATCTTTATCATGGGATTATCAAGTGTAATATCCAGCCAGGGCGAGATTACTGCAGTCTTAACAGGCAAAGGCAGATTTTTCCTGTCCCGAAGTTCCTGTAAAAAGGAAAGTGCCAAACCTCCTCCTGAAAAATCACCTAAAAAACAGAATTCATCTTCGGGGTATTCATTAATCAGGCGGATATATACATTTAGCAGATACTGGTGTACTGACGTAGCTGTGTATTCCGGTGACAGCGGGCAAAACGGAATGGTAACCTTCATTCTTTTTGAAATGGCAAAATACTCTGAGATTTCCAGGTAACGGCGGGAAGGTTCCAGGCAGTAAGCGCCGCCCGGCAGCATTAAAATATGCTTTTTGCTGGTATAGCTTCCGTTGATGGTAACTCCTCCGAATCCATCAACGTCCCACTCCTTCACCCTGACCTTCCTGGTGAAATGATCCCGGTTGATGACGTTCCCCCCTCTTGGAGGTGCTGCAAGCTCCGCTTCCATCTTTTTTTCTGCATTAACAATTCCTGCTAAAAATTTTGTCATTTGTATTTTCAGGCTCACAGCTGTCTTTCTCCTTCCGGTTAAAGCTTATCAGGCCTTGCAGGCTCTGTCTAATTTACGTAATTCATGAATGATAAACTGACTGACTATCATCGCTGATATAATATCTGCCATAGGTCCTGCATACAAAATTCCATCCAGACCGAAGCGAAGAGGCAGAATCAGAATCAGGGGAATTAATAATAAAAGCTGTCTAAGCATGGATAAAACAGAAGCTTTTAAAGGCTGTCCGGTTGACTGGAAATAGCTTGTGCTCACAACCTGAAACCCGGCAGTAAAGATTCCAAGCATGTAAATTCTTAAGCAGCGTTCAGCAAACAGGTTAAACTGAGGATCCTGGGTACCAAACAGACTTAAAATTGCTCCCGGGAAAAGCTGACATACCAGCCAGCCGCACACTGCCACACCGGTGGATGCTGCCGCCGCAACCAGGAACGTTTTTCTTACCCGTTTCGGCTGATCTGCACCTTTATTAAACCCAAAAATTGGCTGAGATCCAATTCCGATCCCAAGGCAGACTGACAACAGAATCATTCCGATTTTATTGACAATTCCCATGGCACTGAGTGCCACATCCCCGCCTACTGCATTCTGATTACCATAATACACCAGAGAATTATTCATGACAACCTGTAATATAGTGGATGCCACCTGGGTAATTCCGCTGGAAATACCCAGAGGAAGTGCCAGCCGGCATATTTCCGGATCAACGAACATGGTTTTTTTATGAAAACGCATATTTTTGCCCTTTTTCATAAAATATACGATTAAAGTCACTGCTGAGATAATCTGGGAAGTGATGGTTGCAATGGCAGCCCCCGTTACGCCCCAGTCAAAAACAAAGATATAGATCGGATCCAGTATTGTATTTAAAAATGCTCCCACCAGCATCGCATACATAGCCAGCGCCGGACTGCCGTCAGTTCTTGCCATATTGCTCAGCACTACTGCCAGCATATTAAACGGAGTTCCGATTAACATCACAGCAGTATACTCTCTGGCATAATCCATGGTGTTCTCTGTAGCGCCGAAAAGCTTTAACATCGGATCCAGAAATAAAAAACCTGCAGCAATTACTACTGCACTTGCCACCAGAGTCAGTACTGTAACTGTTCCAAGAGTTTTCTGTGCTTCCTCTTCTTTCTTTTCACCAAGCTTAATGGCAGCATACGCGCTTCCCCCCGCTCCCAGAAGGGTTGAGGCTGCTAAAATAATCGTTACAATCGGAAACGCGATAGTGGTAGCTGCATTCCCCAGATAGCCGATTCCCTGTCCAATAAATATCTGATCTACAATGTTATAAACTGAGTTTACCAGCATAGCTACAATTGCAGGAAGAGCGAACTGCATCAGCAGATGTCCAATTGGTTTGTAGCCCAGGGGATTCCCCTTCTGATTTATCTTGTTGTGTTCCATAAAGTGTGTCATTCCTTTCCTTTTTCCTTCGCGTTAAAGCGGTGTGCATTGGCAGCCATACGGATCAGCAGCTGCTCTGCTTCCTGACGCTCTTCGCCTGTAAGTCCTTCTAAAATTATTTCCGCCCATTCATCCACACACTCCAAAGTCTTCTCCACGACCGGTTTTGCCAGATCAGTCAGATAGATCCGCCGAACCCTTTTATCCCCTTCTTCCATTTCGGTACGGACATACCCCTCTTCTTCCAGCTTTTTTACTGCCCGTGTAGCTGTTGCCTTATCATAATGACCATTTAATGCCAGTTCATGAAAATTCATGCCTGGATTTTTAAAAATCTGCAATAAAAAAAACTGTTGTCCACAGCCTATCTGAAAAGAGGATAATCGGTTTGCGTAAAACATATTATTGAGTCTTTGAAGAATCGAAATATATTTCCCGATTTCCCTGTGTTTATCCAATCCATTCACCTCCTGGTGTCCAAACACGGATATATAAAAGCATTATTTCAAAGACAGCATATCACAAAATAGTTGCACTCGCAACTATTTTGTTTTAATAAATACCAAAAAAATATATGGCAAAAGGACCGGCCCTAAGGACCGATCCCCTTCTTACTAAAAATAGTCACTAATTTTTATTTTTGAAAGATCTGGCAGGCTCTGGTACAGGCAGCCTCTGTTGCTGCACACCCTCCCAGTGCCGTTTCTCTTAATTCAAATGGAATAGAACGGCCAACCACCATCATGGTTTCCACCATCTGGTCAAATGGAATCAGCTGTCTGATTCCGGCCAGAGCCATTTCAGCACAAACCAGGGCATTGGAAGCGCCAATTACATTCCGGCTCTGGCACGGACATTCCACCAGTCCGGCCACCGGATCACACACAAGTCCAAGTAAATTAACAATGGCTGCGGAAGCCGCATCCATACACTGCTGGGGTGTTCCTCCCATAATTTCAGCCGCTGCCGCAGCTGCCATGGCAGAAGCGGCTCCCACCTCAGCCTGACAGCCTGCCTGGGCGCCTGCAACGGAGGCGTTTCTCATAATTAAATATCCTATGGCACTTGCTGTAAAAAGTCCGTCAATGATCTGTTCATCATCAAGAGAAAATTCTTCCTCCAGAGCCAGTAAAAGACCGGGAAGGACTCCGGAACTTCCGGCAGTGGGCGCTGCCACGATCAGTCCCATGGAAGCATTCACCTCAAGAACTGCCAGGGAATAAGTGATTGCTTTGGAAAGCATGCTTCCGCATATGGATTTTCCCTGCCGTCTTCTGTCCCTCACCTTTTTTGCTTCTCCCCCGATGAGACCGCCAATGGAGGGAACCGGCTCATCTAACGGCTTATGACATGCCTCTTTCATGATCCGGAATGCTTCTTTCATTCGTTCCGTTATTTCTTCCGCAGTCGCACCATATTCACTGATCTCACGCTGACGCATGATATCGGAGATCCGGCAGCTGTTCTCTTCGCACAATTGCAGTAACTCTTGTCCTGAAATAAAATCCATAGCTCCTCCTAAACCTGAATCAGCATTACATCTTCAACTTTCTCATGTTCCCGCAGTTTTTCAAGAAGCTCCTGTGGGATCTCTTCATCTGATTCCACCACAGAATAGGCAGTTGCCCCCTTCTTTTCCCGGTACAGACGCATAAATGCAATGTTAACATTTCTTTCGCTTAAGCAGGTAGCGATATAGGCCACCATTCCGGGATAGTCCAGATGCCGGATTACCAGAGTGGAGTACTCTCCTGTAAAATCAACATCTACGCCGTTGATTTTGACAATTTTTACCTTACCGCCGCCTATAGACACTCCTCTTACCGACATAAACGCCCCATCGGTGCCGGTTAAATGAATCTCAACGGTGTTGGGATGAACTTCAGTTTCTTTTTCGTTGGTAACAAAGGAATAGATCAGCCCCTGTTCTTCTGCCAGCTTAAAAGAATTCTTAATTCTCAAATCGTGAGTTTCAAATCCCAGCATTCCTCCCAGCAGGGCACGGTCTGTGCCGTGCCCCTTGTAAGTCCTGGCGAAGGAACCGTATAATACGAATTCAACCTCTTTTATCGAACCAGGAAACAGTTTTTTAACCAGAAGTGCGATGGCTACGGCGCCTGCCGTATGGGAGCTTGACGGTCCTACCATATTGGGACCGATCACATCAAAGATACTGATTGACGGCATATCATTTGCTCCTTTCAAAGCATGCTAGTTCTTTTTCTCTTTTTTAATATACTTGCGGTAGTAAGATTCTACCAGCGCACTGATTGCATTGTCACCGGATACATTGCAGGCAGTTCCAAAGCTGTCCTGTGCAATATACATTGCCTGTAAAAGGCTGGCAACATCTCCAACTGCCGCAATTCCAACAATCGGAAAAAATGGTGTAGCGGTAAAAATAGAACCGCCAGGAGCTCCCGGAGATGCCACCAGAGCAATTCCCAACACACAGATAAACGGAAACAGTGTGAGGAAGCCATGAGGCATTCCATAGATCAGTAATGTAGCTGTCACACAGCAGGTGATGGTAATCATGGAACCTGCCATATGAATGTTGGCACATAACGGTACAACGAAATTACGGATTTCCTCGGAAACTCCGTTGCTTTCCGCACATTTGATATTAACCGGAATGGTAGCAGCTGATGACTGGGTACCAATTGCGGTTAAATATCCCGGAATCTGATTCTTCATCATAGTAATCGGATTGCGTTTTGTTATGGTTCCTGCAAATGTAAATGCAATCAACAGGTAAAGAATATGAAGGATAATAACAATAAGGAATACCTTCCAAAGTACGGACATAATGGCAAACGTGGTTCCCTGATAAGTCATTTTTGCAAAAGTTCCACAGATATACATAGGAAGCAGGGGAATAATTACACGGTTTAAAACTTTGGTAATAATCTCAGAAAGATCTTTTACTACATTATAAAGTGTATCACCAATTTCCTTCCCTCTCATTGTACTGATTGACACACCCAGTACAAAAGCCAGCACTACTGCTGCTGTTGTTTCAAGCAAAGGTGTAATGGTCAGGGAGAAATAACCTCCTATCGCCCTGTCACTTGCAGCCGCTACTTTAGAGACTACCTCCTGATTAACGAAGGTGGGGAAAAAGTTACTGGCTACAAAATATGCGGCACTTCCTGCCATCAGAGTAGATGCATAGGATATCCCTGCTGTAAATGCCAGCAGTTTACCAGCTCCCTGGGACAAATCTGCAATTCCCATAGTTACAAATGCCACAACCATCAGCGGGATAATAAACATTAAAAACTGTTTAAATAAATCTGCCGCCGTAATCAAAATGGAGATTACAAAGCTTGGAGAGTAAAGTCCCAACAGAATACCGATGATGATGGCAATGATTAATTTGGGGACAAGTCCAAGTTTCTTTTTACTTCTTTCCATTTCAATACCTCCCTTTCATTGGTGAATAAAATATTTTTTATTACTGCTCTTATCAGTGTAATTTATTTTATCATAAAATTTTTATAAATGCAATATTTTTGTGTGATTCAGCAAAAAATAAAATGTCCTGCATTATTTTTTGTTTGTTTTGACAAACAATGCAGGACACTCCACCTTCTTTTTAAGTCTCTGAATTAAAATTTACTCATTTCTCTTTCTCTGCTGCAGATCCGGCATTTCTGATATGCATATACACTGTATTTTTAGAAATATCCAGATACTCGGCAACCTTTACTACTGCATCCTTTAAAGTAAAAACCCCCTGCTGGCAGAGTATGTTAATGATTTCCTTATTTTTAAGAGAGGGCAGAATATGGTCATTCTCCATCACCTCGTTTCGGACCTCTGATACCTTACTGTAAATCAGTTCATCCAGGTTATTGGCAAAGGTCTCCGTCTTCATCTGGGCGCGGGATGAAATCTCCGGTATGAAACCGGTAAGAATTTCTGAAAAACTGGTATTTAAATAAAAATTAATGCAAAGCAGGCCAATGATCCGGCTCTCCTCTCCCCGTACAACTATTGTGGTTGACTTTAAGGGTTCTCCCTTCTTATTCTTTGTAAAATAGGAAATGTAACCCTTTTCCCCTTCTTTTTTAATCTCCTCCAGCATTTGAAGAGCCAGATCCGTAATAGGCATACCCTCGGTCCGCCCGGTATGATGACCGTTAATGATTTTAATCACGGAATGCTCTGTATCTTCCAGGCTGTGAAGCACCATCTCATAACCGCTTCCCATATAATCTGCCATCCCTTCCAGTAAAACCTTATAGGAATCCAGTATAATCCGGTCAATCAGAGTCAAATGTACATTATAATCTTTCATTGAAACCCTCCTCTTTTTTAGCCATATGAGGAAACACCCATAATTTTTATAGAATTATAACATGCAATGAAATATTTTTCAACAGAATCACCATATTCCAGATTAAATAATGTAAAATATTGCATTAGTAAAGTCCGGACCTTCCTGGTCCGGACTCAGCCTTATAAATAATTATTCACTTACCATCTTTTGTTTCACAAAGAAAAGAAGAGAGGCGAAATCACCGGTTTCTTTAAAGAAACGGTTTCTGTTAATGGGAATCCCTGCGTACATCAGCTCGCTTCCATAATATTCTCCTGTATCCCCTTCCACTGTCACCTGATAAAGCATATCCTCACTTAGTCCTGCAAGCTTTAGTCTGAGCCAGCCTGCATTAGCCGGGTTCAAGGTCTGATAGTAAGCTGCAATCGCCTGTGTCTGATCCTCTGCCACCACCATCCATGCTGTATCATTTCCCTCAAACGGGCTTTTCAACCGGTAAAATGTTCCCTGGTGCAGAAGTCTCCGGTTCTCCTTATAGATTTCAATCTGCTCTTTTACCAGCTGTACTTCTTCCTCACTTAAGTGATTTAAATCCAGTTCATATCCAAAGGCTCCGAAAAATGCGGCATTGCCTCTGGTTTTTAACGGAGTAATCCGGTGAATCTGATGATTGGGAACAGCAGAAATATGTGCACCAATGCTGGATACCGGATAAACCATGCTGGTTCCATACTGGATCTTCAGCCGGTCAATGGCATCTGTGTTGTCACTGCACCAGGCCTGAGGCGCAAAATAAAGCATTCCAGGATCAAATCTGGCGCCTCCGCTGGCACACGATTCAAACAGTATCTGAGGAAAATCATGAATCAGACGGCTGTAAAGATCGTAAACTCCAAGAATGTATTTGTGCATCACCATTCCCTGTTCGTTTTTAAGAGCCCCTCTTGAGAAGCATTCTGTGATATAACGGTTCATATCCCATTTGATGTAAGATATTTTTGCTCCATCTATCACATTTTTCAGCATCTCATAAACGGAATCCACAATTTCTTTTCTGGAGAAATCCAGAACATGCTGCTGTCTGCTGGGTGTCTCGTAACGCCCTGGAGCGGATATAATCCAATCGGGATGTGCCTCGTAGAACCTGCTGTTTTTATTGACCATTTCCGGTTCAATCCACAAACCAAACTTAAGCCCCATGGCTTCTATCTTCTCTGATAATCCTGATATGCCGCCCGGCAGTTTTTCCTTATTTACATACCAGTCCCCCAGGCTGCGGTCATCATCGCTGCGGTCACCGAACCAGCCGTCATCTAATACAAACAGCTCCACACCTGTTTCCTTGGCTTTCCTTGCAATGGACAGAATCTTTTCTTCATCAAAATCCATATAGGTAGCTTCCCAGTTATTTAAAAGCACTGGTCTTTCCCTGTCTCTCCAGTATCCTCTGGCAAGTCTGGTCCTGTAAAGCCTGTGGAATATCTGGCTCATGTGAGACAGGCCCTGATCAGTATAGACCATAACAAGCTCCGGCGTCTGAAACGATTCTCCGGTTTTTAAAGGCCATTCAAAGGTATCCGGGTGAATTCCCATTAAAACCCTGGTCGTATCATGTGAGCAGACCTCGGCCTGTGCAAGAAAGCTGCCGCTGTAGACCAGACTGAAACCATAAGCAGATCCGCTGCTTTCTGTAGTCGTTTTATCTGTCAATGCAACAAAAGGATTATGTTCCGCACTGCTGATGCCTCTCATGCTGTAAACAGACTGTATCCCCTGTTCCAACGGTCTCCGCTTTACATATCGTTCTCTTGACCATGCGCCGGACAGATGAATCATATCGTAATCTGATTCCGGCAAATCCACAGCTGCACTCATTGCATTTAATAGCACAATTTCTTCCTGCCCGCTGTGTTTAAAGAAAGCATTTCTTGTAATCACCGGGCTCTCCTCGTATATGGTATAAGTCAGGACCAGATCTGTATCAATCAGATCATCATGCAGTGTGATCTTTAATGTAGATGCCTCCGAATCATCTTCCGTATAGGTGGAAGGAAGCGGTTCAATAGAGGGCTTTCCTGTCAGGATCATGTGATCTGAATAAGTAAAATTCGTAATCCTGCTGCCGTTTTCCTGCCTTACCAAATACGCCCCGTACCGGTAATCTCCGGTTCCGTATGCCGGATACTCCTGCTTGGTATACTGCAGGCATAAATTGACGGGATTAGGACAGCTGATTGCAGCATGAGGGCGTTCCCCTGTCTCAAAAAGATACTCAAAAGACTCCCGGTCCTTAATCCGCTTTCCATAATACAAATTGCCCAGCTGACCATTTCCCATAATCTGAATGATATAACTGACGGACTGGTTATACAGATGAAACTCTTTTGTTTGTGGATGATAAATGATTGGCATAGTGTAAACTCCTTTATAATTTTCCTCCTGATGTTGCAATTCCTTCGATAAACTGTTTCTGGAAAATCAGGTATATGATAACCATGGGAATACAGGCCAGCAGGGAAGCTGCCATAAGTTCCGGATAGTTGGTCACAAACTGTCCCTGCAGCTTTGCAAGGGCCGCAGAAAGAGGCATGGTATTTTGCTCTGTATTGACGACTAACGGCCACATCAATTCCTTGAAAGCAAACAGTGCGGTGAAAATCCCCAGTGCTACCATGGACGATTTTGTAAGCGGTGCCATGATATACAGGAATGTCTGACCGATGTTGCAGCCATCAAGCCTGGCTGCTTCCTCCAGCGATAAGGGAAGCCCCAAATAAGCCTGACGGAGTAAAAAGGTTCCAAACGCAGTTACCAGTCCTGGAAAGAGAAGACCAAAGGATGTATTTAACAGTCCCAGTCTTCCGACCATCAAATACTGAGGAATAATAAATATCTGGGACGGCACCATCATTTGAAATAATACAAGGGAGAACGCAAGATTCTTTCCTTTAAAATGAAGCCTTCCAAAGGCATAGCCTGCCATGGTTGCCGTTAAAACTGCACAAGCTACCCGCTCTATAATAAGAACCAGTGTATTCCAATACAGTCTCAAAAAATTCATTTTACTCATTACAGATAAAAATGCGTCTTTTTTCCATACAGTGGGAAAGATGATAAACGGGTTCATCTGAGTCGCCTCAGACGTTGATTTAAAAGCCGTAAGAATCATCCATAAGAAAGGAACCAGCATGACGACAGAGCCGGCTGCAAGTATGAAGTACTGAAAACCTGACTTAAATTTTCTATTCTTATCCATTGTTCTCCTCCCTAGCTGTAATTAACCCACTTCTTCTGGCAAAGAAGCTGGATTACCGTAATGAGCAGAATCACCAGAAGCAGCAGCATGACAATGGCGGAACCATATCCTTTGTTGCCCTCAACAAAGGAATACTTATAGAACAGATAAACCAGAGACTGGGTTTTCACCAGTGCCGGATTGGCCTTTTCCATCATCATATAAATACTGTCAAATACCTGCATGGCTCCGATTACCCTGGTCACAGTCACGAAAAACATGGTAGGCGAAATCAGCGGAAGCGTAATGTAGAAAAATTTTTTTACTCCTCCGGCTCCGTCAATTTCCGCTGCTTCATAATAATCTCCGGGAATCTCCTGAAGGCCGGCAAAAAACAGGACCATGTTGTAGCCGATCACTGACCAGATTCCCACAACAGCTATGGAAATATAAGCAATTTTAGGATCTGAAATCCAGTTCACAGAAGACAGCCCAATCCGGCTTAAAAGGTGATTGATTAAACCGAATTCTGAATTATAAAGCCACCTCCAGACCATGGCTACCGCCGCAGGAGCTGCAACCATAGGCAGAAAGTAAATGGTTCTCCAAATTGAACGGCCTTTTATTTTTCCATTTAGTATAACAGCAAGCACCAGCGCAATTGCTATGGAAAATGGTACTTCAACAAGCGCATACTTAAAGGTATTCCAAAGCGCCTGCCAGACTGTACTGTCCTTCATAAGCTTGCTGTAGTTACTGAGTCCTACGTATACATTACCCTTTCCAAAGGCTCCGGTTTTAAAAAAGCTCTGGTAGATTGTCTGAAAGATTGGTATAATATTCAAAATTATAAGGCCTGTCATAGTAGGCAGCAGAAACAGCCAGCCCCACAAAAATTCACTTCTCTCCCGTCTTGATACTGTTTTTTTTCTGTTCATGCAGTCCCTCCGCAATTTCGTTAAAAGGGGAGGCAGCCGTTGTATCTGCCTCCCCGACCATACCTATTCTTCCGCCAGCATGGCATTCATTTCCTTATCAATATCCTTGCAGACTTCCTCTACACTCTTATTTCCGTTCCAGGCATCAATCAGTTTTTCATGAATCATATTGGTCCATGCAACCGTTGATTTGGAGTACGGACGGATTACAAGATCACCCATCATATCAAGATATGCCTGTAAATTAAAGTTAGGATATGCCTTAATCCAGTTATCAGTAGTTCCCTGATAAGCAGATATTACAATTCCAAGATCAGACTGCTTCTGCTGGGCTTCTTTGGAACCCATGTATTCAATCAGCTTCCAGGCTTCTTCCGGCATGGAGGTATTGGCAGAAGCTGCCCAGCCAAGGCCATTATAGATGGAAGCACGTCTTCCCGTTGTTTTGTCTTTTGGAAGAACAGCGATGTCACAGTTTGCCTTTACATAATCATTGTTACAAAGTTCTGAAAGCATCCAGGAACCCTGTGTAATCATGGCCACCTTGCCGGCCTCAAATAAAGCTTCCTCCTTATTCTCCGCAATTACCTCGTAGGGCGGTGCATATCCTTCTTTCATAAGATCTGTAAGGAAGGTCAGTGCCTTAATGGTTCCCGGCTGGGTAAATCCGGAAGATTTTTTGTCATCGCTGATTACATAACCGCCCATATCATAGACCGGGTTGCACCATCCTGCCTGGTCATTGGTGGGGCTAACCGCAAAGCCATACTGGCTTCCGTCAGCCTTAGTAAGCTTTTTCGCTGCATCTGCAAAATCATCCCAGGTCCAGTCTTTGTCTGGATAGGAAATTCCTGCCTCGTCGAACATGGTTTTATTATACCAGAGAGCAATTGTATCAATGTCTTTTGGAACTGCATACTGCTTGGTTCCCTGCCAGTTGTAAATGTCTACAATCTCTTTGGGGAATTTATCCATCTCAAGCGTTTTACTGGCTTTGATCCGGTCTGTTAAATCCAGCAGCATCTCATATTCTGAATACCGTGCGATCTCATTGGAATGCATCCAGAATACATCAGGAAGAGAACCTCCCGTAGCACCGGCTTCCAGCATGGTCCAGTACTGATCCCATGGTGTTACCTGTATCTGTGTCTTAATCCCCGTCTCTTTTGTGAAATCAGCCATAATCTTAGTCAGACCTGGTTCCTGATTTTTATCCCAGATAGCTACAGTGAGTGTCCCCGAAGATCCTCCCTTTTCCTTTTCTGTCTCAGCTGCGCCGGATTCCTGCTTTGACTCCTGCTTGGTCTCCTGTGATCCTGCGGCTGTTGTCTGGCTGCTGCTTTGCTGGCTGGAACATCCTATCAGTGCAGCTGCTGCTATAACTGCCATTGCTGCTGGTAATCCCCATCTCCGTTTCATTTTGCTACCTCCCATAATTTGTCACATTCAATAGTTGCAATTTTTTTACCCAATACAATTTTGTTGCTTTTTGTTATTATAGACCTAATTATAATCTGTTCTTTGTTAATTTTACATAGATTAATGTGATTTTTATATGGTGTTTTGTTACATATGTGAACCAGCGCCCCAATACCGCTTTCTGTACTGCAGCGGAGATTCTCCCTCTGTTTTCTGAAAACATCTGCAGAAAACAGAGGCATCATGAAAGCCGCAGGAAAGGGCTGTTTCCGTTATGCTTAATGTGGTATCTTCCAGTAACCGTTTTGCCTCCAAAACCCGGTACTCTGTCAGATAATGCTTGGGAGATACCCCTTTATGCATAATAAAAATCCGGTAAAGATAGGTCCGGTCTATGCCAATGAATCTTGCCACATCTGCAATTTGGATGGGATAACTGTAATTATGCCGGATATAGGATTCTGCCTGTTCCAGATAACTTTTTTCATAGAGATCTGAATCTGAGGTATTTACAGGAAAGTGGGAAAACAGAAGATAAAGATACCCCCTCATCTCGTCCATGTTATGGGCGGTACTGTAAAAACCAGATACAAGAGAAAGAATTATTTCCTGCCACTTATTTCCGCTGTCAAAGCGATAGCAGTATCCCTCTTTACTACGGTACTCAGACACCAGACGGTCTGCCTCTGTTCCGGAAAATGCTACCCATGCATATTCCCACGGTTCCCTTGCATCTGCCTGATAGTAGGTGACTTCCTGAGGCTTTATTAAAAATGCTTCTCCTTTTTCAAGCCTGTACTCCCTGTCAGAAGTCCTGTAAATCCCCTTTCCGCTGAGAATAACATGAAGAAGGTAATGCTTACGGACAGCCGGTCCGAAAAAATGGCCGGGCATACATTTTTCATGACCGCAGTAATATATGGTCAGCCCCCTGGGTGACTGGTTCATGATCCCACCTCCATACAACAAAATGACAATTTTTCGAAACAAACTTCCTATCTTTTTTTCTCTTATAATTATACAATAGCCTCATCTGACAGACAAGAAAAACAAGGAGGAATAGCAATGATAAAAATAACTTTTATGGGAGCAGGAAGTACGATATTTGCAAGAAATGTCTTAGGAGACTGTATGTGCACGCCTTCCCTGCGCGACGCTGAAATAGCTCTGTATGACATTGATCCCATCCGGCTTTCGGACTCACATCTTATTTTGAGTGCAATCAACAAAAATGTAAATGATGGAAGGGCCGCCATACATACTTATTTAGGACCGGAAAACCGGAGGGAGGCATTGTCTGGTGCAACTTTTGTTGTAAATGCAATCCAGGTAGGCGGATATGATCCCTGCACGATTACTGATTTTGAAATACCGGAGAAATATGGTCTGCGCCAGACTATAGCGGATACGCTGGGAATCGGCGGGATCATGAGAGGCTTAAGAACCATTCCGGTCATGGAAGAATTTGCAAGAGATATGGAGGCGGTCTGCCCGGATGCCTGGTTTTTAAACTATACCAATCCCATGGCAATCCTCTCCGGATACATGCAGCGGTATACCTCTGTCAAAACCATTGGTCTGTGCCACAGTGTTCAGGTCTGCTCGGAAAATCTGCTGAAAGAACTGGGTATGGAGGACTGTCTGGAAGGCCGGACAGAGCTGATTGCCGGAATCAACCATATGGCATGGCTTTTAAATATTCACGACCGGAACGGCAATGATCTCTATCCGTTAATCAAGCAGAAGGCTCTTTTGATGAATCAGGCAGGCGGGCACAAGGATATGGTACGTTTTGAGTACATACGAAATCTGGGTTATTACTGCACCGAATCCAGCGAGCACAACGCAGAGTATAATTCCCTGTTTATTAAGTCCAAGTATCCGCAGCTGATTGAAGAATTTAATATCCCGTTAAATGAATATCCCAGACGGTGCATCAAACAGATTAATGAGTGGGAAGAGGAAAAAGCGTCAATCTTAAACAACGGGGCCATCACTCACACCCGTTCTCTGGAATATGCTTCCTATATTATGGAAGCCATCATAACCAATCACCCGTATAAAATCGGAGGAAATGTTTTAAACAGAGGTCTGATTGAGAATCTGCCTTCTGATGCGTGTGTGGAAGTACCCTGTCTGGTAGATGGAAGCGGGATCACTCCGTGTCACGTCGGCCGTCTCCCGGTCCAGCTGGCTGCCATGAATATGACAAATATCAATCCCCAGCTGATTACCGTGGAAGCTGCACGAACAAGAAGCAGAGAGGCAATTTACCAGGCCGCCTTGCTGGATCCTCATACCAGCGCAGAGCTCAGTATCAGGGATATACGGGCCATGGTGGATGAACTGATTGACGCACACGGCGATTATATGAACATGTACCGCTGATATTTTTTCCCGCAAATAAGATTTGCAAGTAAAAACTGCTTCCTGTATAATAGTAATAATCAGTATCCGATTGAGGGGGCATAGCTTTGACTGAAAAACAGACGAGTTATAAATGTGTGGCGGGATTCCGTTGTTTAAGAAACATCAAGCGTCAAACCAATGATTTGTATCTGGTCCACTGCGGTATTCAGCAGTGTCCTCCCGGATACACCTACAATCACAAGATTCCCAATGAATATCATCTCCATTTTGTGCTGGGAGGAGCAGGTGTTCTGGAAACAGGAGGAACCCGTTATGAGCTGGAAACTGATGACATTTTCATGATTCCCAAAGGCCAGCCCATTCAGTATCATGCAGATTATGAAAACCCATGGGAGTATATGTGGATCACCTTTGACGGCACCATGGCAGAAGCCTATCTGGGATATGCGGGCCTGTTAAATGAACATTGTGCCATCCATTCCCAGATTCCAAACCGGTGCTACCTGCCCATGATTCAGAAGATTCTGGATACCAACCAGCTGACATTTGCCAATGAAATTAAGCGTGTGGGATATTTATACGAGATCCTGTCCACGCTGATTGAAACACAGAGCAGCCTGCGCACCAGCAAAAATCAGTATGATTATTCCATTGATACCTATGTTGATTATGCGCTGCAGTATATCAAGCTGAACTATGACCGCATCAGGGTTCAGGATATTGCTGATTACATCGGAATCAACCGTTCCTATTTAACCTCAATCTTTAAAAAGAAGCTGGAAGTTTCTCCCCAGGAGTATTTAATGAGATTCCGTTTAAACATTGCAGCCCGGGAACTGGCCGGCACCTGCCGGTCTATACAGGAAATCGCCACCAGCATCGGTTATGATAATCCGCTTACCTTTTCCAAGATATTCAAGCAGGAATATGGAGTGAGTCCCAGACATTACCGGGAAGAAAAAAAAGAAACGAAAAATAAGGAGGCTGATCCTTAGGACCGCCTCCTTAAATACTCTATCTGTCTGCTATGACTTCATTAATCTGAGAAACCAGAACATCACAGTCAATTCCATGAACCTGACAAGCTTCCTCTAAAGACTCTCCCTGAGATGCGGGACAGCCAAGACAATGCATACCTGCGCGCATAAGCATCGGTGCAATGTTGTCATCCATCTCAAGCAATGCTCCGATCAGCATATTTTTATCAATCTGCATCTTGTATTCCTCCTTATAAAATTGTACATACTGTTTTTATAATATAATACTTTTCCAGGCAATTAGCAAGGGTTTCATTCCCTTTTTTCTTTTAAACGCTTATAGAAAAATTTATCAATAAGCGCTATTGACATTGTATACAGTATTCATATATAATGTATTCATACAAAGGTCCTAGGAATTATAACCTTTGATGACACTTATTTATTATTGATACTTATTATAAAGATTTTTTATGGAGGTACAAACAAATGAGACCGGAATGGAGAGCTTTTAACAACGGTATATGGGAACATGAGATTAACGTAAGAGACTTTATTCAGAAGAACTATACCCCTTACGACGGAGATGATACTTTCCTTGCAGGACCCACAAAGAAAACTGAGGGACTGTGGGCACAGGTTATGGAATTAAGTAAAAAGGAGCGGGAAGCCGGCGGTGTCCTTGATATGGATACAAAGCTCGTTTCCACGATTACCTCTCACGGTCCTGGATATTTAGACAAGGACAAAGAAACAATTGTTGGAGTTCAGACAGATAAGCCTTTTAAACGTTCCCTGCAGCCTTACGGCGGTATCCGAATGGCAGAAAAGGCCTGTGCAGACAATGGATATACCATTGATCCGGAAATAAAGGAATTTTTCAATATTCATAGAAAGACTCATAATGCGGGTGTTTTTGATGCTTATACGGAAGAAATGCGCAACTGCCGCTCCAGCCACATCATTACCGGACTTCCGGATGCTTACGGCCGCGGACGTATTATCGGTGATTACCGCAGAGTTGCACTTTACGGAATCGACCGTCTGATCGAAGATAAGGAAGAACAGAAGAATACCACCCGTACTACCATGTATTCTGATGTAATCCGGGAAAGAGAAGAATTATCCGAGCAGATCCGTGCTTTAAAGGAATTAAAGAAACTTGGTTCTATTTACGGATTTGATATTTCAAAGCCTGCCATGAATGTAAAGGAAGCGATTCAGTGGACTTATCTGGCTTACTTAGCTGCAGTAAAGGAGCAGAACGGTGCTGCCATGTCCCTTGGACGTACTTCCACTTTTATTGATGTTTATGCTCAGAGAGATTTAGAAGAAGGCACTTTTACAGAAGAAGAAGTTCAGGAATTTGTGGATCACTTCATTATGAAGCTTCGTCTTGTGAAGTTTGCACGTACACCGGAATACAACGAACTTTTCTCCGGAGATCCTACCTGGGTTACAGAATCCATCGGCGGAGTTGGTATTGACGGGCGTCATCTGGTAACAAAGATGTCCTACCGTTATCTTCATACACTTCAGAACTTGGGAACTGCACCAGAACCTAATTTAACGGTTCTCTGGTCTACAAAGCTTCCTGATAACTTTAAGCGTTTCTGTGCAAAGACCTCTATCGCATCATCTTCTATTCAGTATGAGAATGATGATTTAATGAGAGTTACCCACGGTGATGACTATGCCATTGCCTGCTGTGTATCTTCCATGAGAGTAGGAAAAGAAATGCAGTTATTCGGAGCACGCGCCAACTTAGCAATATGTCTTTTATATGCCATCAATGGCGGCGTGGATGAAATCACCAAAAAACAGGTGGGCCCTAAATACCGTCCTGTTACTTCTGAGTATTTAGATTATGATGAAGTAATGGATGCTTATAAGGATATGATGCAGTGGCTTGCAAATGTCTATGTAAATGCTTTAAACATCATTCACTATATGCATGACAGATACAGTTATGAGCGCATTCAGATGGCTCTTCATGATAAAAAAGTAACCCGTTGGTTTGCAACCGGAATTGCAGGTCTTTCCGTTGTAGCTGACTCACTTTCCGCTATTAAATACGCTAAGGTGAAAGCAATCCGTGATGAGAATGGTATTGTTGTGGATTATGAAGTTGAGGGAGATTTCCCGAAATACGGAAACAATGATGACCGCGTGGATCAGATCGCCAGTGATCTGGTACACACCTTCATGAACTTTGTGAAGTCAAATCATACCTACCGGGGAGGAATTGCTACAACTTCCATCTTGACAATTACCAGCAACGTAGTATATGGTAAAAACACAGGAGCAACTCCTGACGGACGTAAGAAGGGAGAAGCATTTGCACCAGGTGCAAACCCAATGCACAGAAGGGATACTCATGGTGCTGTAGCATCTCTGGCATCAGTGGCCAAGCTTCCATTTAAGGATGCTCAGGATGGTATCTCCAATACCTTCTCAATCGTACCAGGAGCTCTTGGCAAAGAGGATAAGATCTTCACCGGTGACTTAGAAGTGGATCTTGAACTGGCTTTAAGTGAGGACCAGAAGTAAGGAGTGGCTGTTATGGCAGATCCAAATGAAAAACAAATTGATGATATTGTCTCAATGCTGGATTCATTTATGGCCAACAACGGTGGTCATATGAACATCCGTGTAGCAGAGGACGGTACCGTAAATGCCCATAAGACTATGGCGAAAACAATTACTACTACCAATTCTCTTGACTGTGCTGAAGGTGATGTAGCCTGCCGCATTCCTACCCTGTTTAAGGGCATGGACCGGGAAGAGGATGACCAATAGACAGTTAAGAATACCAAATGAATGAAAACACATAAGGAGGATAATGCAATGGCAAATATCAGTGAATCTCAAATCGACAATCTTGTGAACTTATTAGATGGCTATGTACAAGAAGGCGGACATCACTTAAATGTCAATGTTTTTACAAAGGATACTCTTCTGGACGCACAAAAGCACCCGGAGAATTATCCTCAGCTGACTGTTCGTGTATCCGGTTATGCAGTTAACTTTATTAAACTGTCAAAAGAACAGCA
>JAEWPQ010000280.1 GCA_023460575.1 Bacillota bacterium | reverse complement strand
ATGTAGCATTACACTGAGTAGTATACCATACTTTGTGGGAAATGCTATTACGTTTTTATGAATTTTCTTAATTATTTTTCGCGTAAATTCTACATTTTACAGAACTAAAAAAACATGTTACTATAGTGTTAATAAACTATTTCATTTCGGAGGTTACTATGAATTTTGTCGATCTTCACGTTCATTCAAATGCTTCAGACGGCACCTTCCCACCTGCTAAAGTCATAGAACTGGCAGCACAAAAGGGACTCTCGGCAATTGCGCTTACAGACCACGATACAATAGAAGGTATCCCCGAAGCGCTGAAAGCAGCAGAAAATCTGCCTCTGGAAGTTATTCCCGGCATTGAGCTCTCCTGCGTTTATCTGGGTGAGGAAATTCACATTTTAGGGCTTTATGTCGATCTGTCTGATAAAAAGTTTCTTGCTGAGACTGACAAGTTAAAAGACATCCGCATAAAAAGGAACCTGGAAATGATAAACCGGTTTCAAAATGCCGGAATTGATATCACGCTCCTGGATGTACAGGCCGGAAATCCTGATACAGTCATTACCCGCGCCCATTTTGCCCGTATCCTTTTAGAAAAAGGTTATGTCACAAGCATGGACCAGGCATTTAAAAAATATTTGAGTTATCATGGTCCTTACTGCCCCAGGAAGGAAAAAATCACACCGGAGCACGCCATGAAACTACTGGGTGACTGCAAAGCTTCACCCGTTCTCGCTCACCCTTACCAGTATCACCTGGGTGACAAAAAAACAGAAGAACTGGTCTCCTATTTAAAGCAGCTGGGGCTGCACGGTCTGGAGGTATACCACTCCTCCAATAATCAATATGACAGCGGCAAGTTAAAAAAACTCGCAAAAAAATACCAGCTCTTTCCTACCGGCGGCTCAGACTTTCACGGGACCAACAAGCCCGATATTGATTTAGGTACAGGAAGAGGCGGTCTTCGTGTCTCAGCCCTGCTTCTAGATGATATCAAAAGAATACGGCAGGAGAAGGGGCTGTAACCTCATCCTGCCCATATCATATATTATCCGATTTTTCCTTCATCCATATAACGGGCAAGGTCTATTGCAAAGTATGTAATGAGGATGTCTGCCCCTGCACGAAAGATGCTCACTGCTGACTCACACACTATTTTTTCTTCATCCATATAACCGGCTTTGGCAGCAGCCTTGATCATGGAATACTCCCCGCTTACGCTGTAAGCTGCCACAGGCACATCTGTACGGTCTGCTACCTCACGAATGATATCCAGATAGGAAAGAGCCGGTTTAACCATTACGATATCCGCACCTTCGGCCACATCAAGCTCCACTTCCTTTAACGCTTCCTTCCTGTTATGGTAATCCATCTGATAGCTCCTGCGGTCTCCGAAGGCAGGTGCCGACCCGGCGGCCTCCCTGAAAGGTCCGTAAAAAGCAGAAGCATATTTGGCAGAATAAGCCATAATCGGAACATTCACGAACCCGGCTTCATCAAGAGCCCGCCTTATGGAGCTGACCCTTCCATCCATCATATCAGATGGAGCAACCATATGAGCACCAGCCTTTGCATGAGAAACTGCAATGCGGTTTAGGTATTCCAGAGTCTGGTCATTATCCACATACTCTCCATCTAAAATCCCACAATGTCCGTGAGATGTATATTCGCACATACACACGTCAGTTATGATATAAACAGAGGGATAGAATTCCCTGATGTATCGGATGGTTCGCTGCACAATCCCATTATCATCAAATGCCTGGCTGCCGCAGCTGTCCTTTACTGCCGGTATGCCAAACAGAATCACTTTGTTAATTCCGGCAGACGTAAGCTTATCGAGAATAACAGACAGACGGTCCACACTATATCGATACTGTCCTTCCATAGAAGGAATCTCTTCTACTATACCTTCTCCATCCACTGCAAACAGCGGATAAACAAGGGACTGCCTGGATACTCTGGTCTCCCTGACCATCATTCTTAAGGATTCAGATGTTCTGAGTCTTCTAGGTCTGAATAATAAATCCATTTCATTACCTCCCTTTTATTCCTGTCCTATTATACACCCTCTCAAATAAGATTCAAGTAATTCTTGCGGCATTGGAAAAGATTGCTTATAATAGCATATGTACAATATGAACCAGAAATGAGGTACTTTATAATGGAAGAATTCTATCAGGCAATCGAAGAGTCCATACGTAACACCGGATATGACGGACCGGTAAGCGGGCAGGAAATCTACGATGAGATTAGTGATGAAATTGAAAACAGGGAACCGGGAGCTTACGTGTTCATGTCTAAAAAAACGGAGGAAATTTTCTTTGAGTACAAGATTCAGATCTTTGAAGATCAGTTTAATTTAAGTGCCATTGACATTCACACCCCGGATAAGGTTTACCACGCTGACCTTGATTAACTGGAAAAAGGATATCCAAAGAATGTATTCATCTTCCGGATATCCTTTTTTCTTACTGTTTTATTGTTTTTCTGCGTTTTAATCGTTCTTTCGCCCAAATTCTTTTATTCACGGTTTCTCTTAAAACAGCATATAAAACGGAACAAAGCGGGATAAAAATCAGCATCCCCACAATTCCCATGGCACTGCCGCCTATGGTTACCGCTACCAGAACCCAGATAGCAGGAAGTCCAACTGAATTCCCCACCACATGAGGATAGATTAAATTTCCTTCAATCTGCTGCAGAACGAAAAAGATAATAAGAAACAGGGCCGCATCAAAGGGTTTTACCATCAGCATTAAAAAGACTCCGATTGCACAGCCGATTAATGCCCCAAACATTGGAATCAGCGCGGTAAACGCGATCAGCACTCCAATGAGAAGTGCATACGGAAGACGCAATACCGATAATGTGATAAAGAACATACTTCCAAGTATTACTGCCTCCACGCACTGTCCTGCAAGGAAATTGGAAAAGGTACGGTTGGCGAGACTTAATATTTCCAGAATTCTCTCAGATGCATGGTCAGGAAAAAATGCTTTCATAAGCTTTTTCATCTGCCTGGATAAATTTTCCTTCTGTAAAAGAATGTAAACTGCAAACACCAGACCAATTGCAAAGGTGGTTACTCCGCTTATTATGCTTAAAGCTGCAGATATGGTGGAAGATAATACAGTTCCGGCACCAACAGATAAAAACTGTATAATCTTCTCAAGATAAGATTTCCAGTCAATATGAATGTTGTTAATATAATCTGCAATTTCCGGATATTGTGAAAAAATCTTTTCAGCCTCTTCCTTTACTCCGTTCCAAAAAACAGGTAAGCTGTACTGCAGGCTTAAAATTGTATCAAACAACTGGGGCATGACTACAAAAATAACCAGAAGCAAAATTCCTATTACAAACAAAAACGTCAGGCACAGGCTTAATGGACGGCGAATCTGACTTTCTTTTTTTACCGGCAGAATCCCTTCTATTGCCCGCATCGGAACATTTAATACAAATGCCATGACACCTCCTAACAAAAAAGGAGTAAGAATCGCAACTGCCCGTACAAGAAGGGCAAATAAACTTCTATAATTAATACCTGCTACTACGGCAACCACAGAAAATACAATTAACCAGCGTATTTTTTTTATTGTGCTGTCATTTAATTCCATTAAATCCTCCTCTTAAAGCTCTTCTTTAAACACTTTGTGAATTTCCTGAAACGATGTCTGGAAGGTTCCCTGTACCAACAGGGTGTTACCGCCTCCGCGTCCATTTAATTTTTCATTTAACTGACGGCTGAGTGCCTGCATATCTGCCGTGCCGCTTCCTGCAGCATACTGATACAGGCCTTCTTCCCCGGAACATACCACTACAATGCTGCCCTTTTTTTCTTCATACAGTATGGTGCAGAACTGTCTTAGCTGCACCGGCAGAAGATTCTCTTCAAGCACCAGCAGAGGGGCGTCAGATTCCGGATATTCTGCTGCCTTTCGCACCAGCAGTTCTCTGGTAAGGCGGTTTAAATCACCGTCCTTCCTGATTCCATCCTCTTTTAGCTTTGAAACCGCATCGGATACGCTGTCCGGCTTTGCCGATAATAATACGGAAATATTCTGGACAGCCTTTAATTTTTCCCGGTAATCAAGCAGTGCATCCCTGCCGCACAGCAGTGACACTCTCACCCCGCCTTTATAACGTGCCAGCCCTGTAACTTTTAAGATGCCAATCTCTCCTGCAGTCATAACGTGGGTTCCGCAGCAGGCACATACATCCGCTCCCGGAAATTCGATAATCCGGACCTGTCCGCTTAATTCCTTCTTGCTTCTGTAATCCAGAGCATCCAGCTCTTCCTTGGAAGGATAAGTCTCAAGAACCGGTATATTCTGCCAGATCAGTTCATTGACCTCTGCTTCCACTTCTTCTAACTGCTCCATGGTCAAAGTTCCGTTAAAATCAACCGTAACTTCATCTTTGCCCATATGAAATCCTATATTATCGTAACCGTAATGCTTATGTACCACGCCTGAAAGCAAATGCTCTCCGGAATGATTCTGCATATGGCTGAATCTTCTCTCCCAATCCAAAATTCCGGTTACCAGTGACTTTTCCGGAATGGGCCTGTCCGTAATATGAACGATCCCCTCCGGCCGCTCCCTGACATCGCAGACAAGGGCTTCTCCCAGCGAACCTGTATCTGCCGGCTGACCTCCCCCCTCAGGGTAAAAGGCTGTCCTGTTTAACCGAACCAGATATTTTCCATCTTTATCCGGTCTGCACTCAACTACCTCTGCTTCAAATTTCTTCACATACGGTCTCTCATAATATAATTTTTCCATCTTTTGCTCCTTTTAATCCTGTTGCTACTAATTATACACAACATTTCTTTAAGTTCAATCATATCAAATCTAAAATTTTTCAGAAAAAATGGAAACAGTGGCAAGCTGACTTTCATACACTTACAGTGTAAACAAATTATTTGGAGGAACCAATATGAGTGATCTGGCAGCAACTAACTGTGGATGCGGATGCGATTGCAACAACGGAGGATGCGGTAATAACAGCGGTTGTAATATTATCTGGATTATCCTTCTTCTGTGCTGCTGCGGCGGTAATGGCTTCGGCGGCGGCGGATGCGGCAACGGTTGTGGCGGTTGCGGAAATGATGGTTTTGGCAGTTGTATTTGGATCATCATTCTTCTGTGCTGCTGTGGCGGCGGCTTCGGCGGCGGATGTGGCGGCGGATTCGGCTGCTAAACAAAACATAAAGCAGGACCCGAACCATCTTTGGTTCGGGTCCTGTTTCCGTTTACCCCCGGCTCTGTCCTTTCTCCTGCCCCGGTTTTGTAAAAGAAGCCTGATTCACTGTGCCTTCCTGGGTATTTCTGTTTTGTTTCTGTTTCATACAATCATCATCAATTTCGTAAACTGCATTTCCATCTATGATTAATCGATTTCTCATATATATCACTCTCCTGTAATACTAATATATGCGGCTGCATATATTGTCAACAAGAAAAGTAAGGATCCCTTGTAATGAATAATGATCAAAATGTCCATGCAAATGAATTAGACTCCCGTATCGGCGATAATCATCTTGATATGATGAAGGCTGCCCTGCCTTATATGAATGTTCCCCAGCAACGTTTTATCTCTACCTTTGTCAAATTCAGGGAATTGCAGCGTACCATAAACTTATTTGAGGAGGACGAAGTAGCCGCAATGGGAATCTGCTCTGTCGGTGAAAAGGAACGGTCTGACTCCCCCATTGAGATGTTAAACACCATTAAGCCTTATGCCAATCCTTCAGAGCAGGATTTAATTGATTTATTTATCAACATTTTCCAGGGATTTAATCTGGCAAACGCCTATTCGGATGTTGTCCCCAGCTCTACGATTCCGCTGCAGGCACAAGCACAGCCACAGCCACAATCCCAGTCACAAAACCAGACTCATTCCGACGGACAAAACCGTTCCAATAATTCCCACCGCCAGAACAATCCATTTGGCAAAATGCCCTTAGAGCAGCTAAAGAACTTCATGCCGCCGGAACAGCAGTCACGCCTGGAAACCATGCAGCTTATGATGTCCGCCATGCAGCAGATGAATTAAAGTGTGACTGTCCCCAACCCGTTTTTTACATATTCACAGGAAAGGAAGCGTAACAATTTATGAATACCAACTGGAAACAGGACCCACGGTTAAAAAATATGAATCCCCAGAAGCTATCCATGCTGACCGAATTTGCAAAGCGGGCCGAGTCCGCTCCAAAAGACCAGTTGTTCCCGACTCTTATGAGCCTGAGCGCAGAGGCCAGTCAAAAGGGCATCCAGTTCAGCGATGAGGAGACGGATCTTCTTATTTCAATTATCAGCGCCAATATGAATCCAAGCGAACGGCAGCGGGTGGAAACCATTCGCATGCTTTCGAAAAATATGATGAAACGAAATGGAAAGAAATAAAAAACCGGTGCCGGGACACAAGCCCTGGCACCGCTTTTTTATACAAATATAGTATTTTACTAAAAACTTAGTGTTGCAAGAAAAACTTGAATTAGTAACAATGATAAATAAGATCTTCGAACTCGCAGTCTGTATATATAACCAATGGTACAATATATCAGCCACATTTTCAAAACATTAATCGCTATTACTCCATCCTTAACAAATATCAGAATCGCAGCACTGATACAGATACTTCCAAGCAATATGACCAATCTAAGTATGTCTCCAACCCGGAACAATATATCTTTGAATTTTGTACGGCTGGAAAAATACATAATACCATCTGAGTATATTCCTTTACCTTGTATAATATCGTGAATATCACCTACAAAATATAACAGAAAAATAATATTTAAAGTGAGGTAAAGGACTAAGCTCAACTGATTGAAATATAAATTTCCTTTGTCTGTCAATAATATTTTCAACACCAGACTGATTACCGAAAATATAAGTAATATTGAAACAAGAGCTACAGATTTTTTTACGGGAATGCCAAGTAATTTACTTTGTTTTTTTACAATCATATCTGATTTCGATTCATCAGATTCACTGGATGGGATTCCAAAAATGATATAATGATTATTCTGACATAGGATTTCCCTTTTCTCAGATTTCATTTTTTCTATTTCTGCATCTATCTCTTCATCCAAATGTTTGTGATAAATAGTGCATGATTTAGATGCCTTGGTTTTTTCATAACTAAACTTAAGTATATTACAGGATTCTCCTATTATACCGCAAATGTGATATCCCTCTGACATCTGCTTTTCTATCATTTCAGTCAAAGCGGCATTCTCATAAAATTGATAATTATTATAAACTGTTTTGCATTTATTTCTCTGTCTCTCAAACACGGAATCAATACTCCTTTGCTTTGAATGAATTCTATCATTCAGCATATACCCGATACGAAGAGTTATCAACCCAAATGTTAAAATTATATACCTGAGTACCAAATCACATTTTCCTCTTAAACAGCCATTGAACGCAAAATAAGGACACTACAGCTGTTTTTCTACAGTCATAGTGTCCTTACCTTAATGCTCAGAATTTTTTCTTAACTCCAATGCAGCATAACTACTTACAGACAATATTTATAATCCTTCCAGGAACATAAATTTCCTTCACAATTGTTCCGGTAATCTTATCCGGAATCAGAGCTTTTCCTGCTTCAATAGCATCTTCCTTTGAAACATCTGCCGGAAGTTTTACCACAGCTCTTGTTTTTCCATTCACCTGAACAGCCACTTCGATTTCATCCTCTTTCATGGCCTCTTCACTCCACTCCGGCCATGTTGCATGGAATACGGAATCTGTGCCGCCAAGCTGCTGCCACAGTTCCTCTCCGATATGAGGGGCAAATGGAGCAAGAAGAATTACAAAGGTCTTTAATGTCTCTTTATCAATGCCGCCAGCTGTTTTTGCAAGCTCAATCAGCTTGTTGTTATATTCCATAAAACCGGATATAACCGTATTTAAGTTAAACTGGTTGAAACGCTGTTCAATGTCAAATACAAGTTTGTTGCGAAGACGGATCATTTCCTTCGTTGCTTCCACGTTCTGACCGCAGTTATCAGATACCAGATTATAGAAGCGGTTTAAGAAACGGCTGACACCTTCAATTCCTCTGTCATCCCACTCAGCATCTAACTCCGGCGGTCCTACAAAGAGCTCATACATACGAAGGGAATCACATCCATAATCCTGAACAAGCTCGTCGGGAGATACCACATTGCCCTTAGACTTACTCATCTTAATTCCGTTTTTACCGGTAATCATTCCCTGGTTAAACAGTTTGGTGAACGGCTCATCAAAATCCACTACACCGATGTCAGATAAAAACTTGGTGTAAAAACGGGAATACAGAAGATGGAGAACTGCATGCTCCACACCGCCGATATACATATCAACAGGAAGATATTTATCTGCCTTTTCTCTGGATACCAGTTCCTTATCATTGTGGCTGTCTACATAACGGAGGAAGTACCAGGAAGATCCTGCCCACTGTGGCATGGTATTTGTCTCTCTCTTTGCAGCTGCACCGCATACCGGACAGGTGGTGTTTACCCACTCTTCAATATCAGCCAGAGGGGATTCTCCTGTACCAGTGGGCTGGTAGCTTTCCACTTCCGGAAGGGTAAGAGGAAGCTGGTCTTCCGGTACCGGAACATTGCCGCAGTGAGGGCAGTGAATGATCGGAATCGGCTCACCCCAGTAACGCTGTCTGGAAAATACCCAGTCACGAAGCTTGAAGTTCACCGTTTTCTTACCAAGACCTCTTGCTTCGATCATGGCAGGTGCTTCCTTTTTAAGAACTGCTGATTCCATGCCGTTCCATTCACCGGAATTAATCATGGTCCCGTTTGCCTCAGTATAAGCCTCTGTCATATTCTCAATTTCTTTGCCGTCTTTTGCAATTACCTGAATGATGGGGATACTAAATTTAGTTGCGAATTCAAAGTCTCTGTCATCATGAGCCGGGACGCACATGATTGCGCCCGTACCGTAGTCACCCAGTACATAATCGGAAATCCAGATGGGAACCTTTGCACCGCTTAAAGGATTCATGGCATAGCTTCCTGTAAATACACCGGTTTTTTCCTTATCCTGCAGACGGTCAACATTGGATTTCATAGAGGCATCATAGATATACTGGTCCACTGCTGCTTTTGTCTCCGGAACTGCAAGGGAAGACGCAAGCGGATGCTCCGGTGCAAGCACCATAAAGGTTGCTCCGTATAACGTATCAGGTCTTGTGGTGTAAACCGTAATGGCTTCTTCCCGATCCTCTACGTTAAAGTCCACTTCAGCACCGTAAGATTTTCCAATCCAGTCCGTCTGCATCTTCTTAACTTTTTCCGGCCAGTCAAGCTTATCTAAGTCATTTAAAAGACGGTCCGCATATGCAGTGATTTTTAACATCCACTGTCTTAAATTTTTCTTCGTTACTGTGGTTCCACAGCGCTCGCAGCAGCCGTTTACCACTTCCTCATTGGCAAGACCTGTTTTACAGGAAGGACACCAGTTAATGGGGAATTCCTTTTCATAAGCCAGACCTTTCTTAAACATCTGGACAAAAATCCACTGGGTCCACTTATAGAATCCAGGATCAGTCGTATTGACTTCCATATCCCAGTCATAAACAGCAGAAATTTCATTGATCTGCCTTTTAATATTGCTTACATTCTCAGCTGTGGATTTTGCCGGATGAACACCCATTTTAATCGCATAATTTTCTGCAGGAAGACCAAACGCATCCCAGCCCATGGGGTGAATGACATAATGGCCCTTTAAAATCTGATAACGGCTCCATACGTCAGAAATTACATAACCTCTCCAGTGGCCTACATGAAGACCGCTGCCAGACGGATAAGGGAACATATCCAGACAATAGTATTTTGGTTTTTTCCCATCGTCAACATTGATCGGGTTCTTCGCCCAATTCTCACGCCATTTTTTTTCAATAGCACTGTGGTTATAAGATGATGCCATAACAATATTCCTCCTTTTGTGAAAGGGATTGCCCCCATTTTAACATTCACGGGTAAATCAATTCCGACTGCATTAAAAAAGCGCCTCCAGCCGTAATAAACGGCTATAGAGACGCAGAATCTACCGCGTGGTACCACTCTATTTCATACAAACTGTATGCGCTCAACCGGACAGACTCTCCTGTCCGCCCGCTGTAACGGTCGGGATTCCGGCTATACCTACACAAAAGTCATGGCTTTCTTCAGTATGCTACTCAAAGGCCAGTTCAGCTGTCATCCCCAACCAGCTCTCACCAACCGCCGGCTCTCTGAATGCTTCAGACTGCTTACTACTCCTAATCACAGTATTTTTGCTAACTGTAAATGTAACATAATTGGCCGAATGTGTCAACCCGATTTTATGAAAGCTCTGCGACAACAAAGGAAATGGCAGACAATACAAAAAATAATATCATTCCAACATTCAAAAATAGTACTTTACCTGCTCCTCTGCCCCATACTGCTTCGTCGCCCTGCCAGAAAATCCAATCTCCCTTTGTGATAAAAAACAACACGATCCCCGCAATCATGGACCCGTACAGAAGCAGAGCATAGATGCCTACAAGCACTAAATTATTCTGAATATAAATCGCTGCGGCCGATCCCAGAAAGTTAATGATCATATGAAATACAATGGTATAGCGAAGCCTCCCTGTTCTGGTATAAATGTAACCAAACACAAGACCAATTCCGAACGCGTAGAAGAATTGATAAAAATTCCCATGGCAGAGTCCGAAAATCACTGCAGATACCAAAATAGCAGCTTTATCTCCATATCTTCTTATGCGGTCAATTAAAAGTCTGCGAAAGAGATATTCTTCACAGACCGGCGCCATAACCACCATAATAGCAATGATAGTTCCTGTATTCAGCCCCTTAAGCACTTCTTCAACCGGATTGATCATGGGCTTTCCTTCCAGAGCACTGATGACAGTCATGAGAAGCCGTCCCAATAAATTTCCGGCAATCAATGCGCTGATGCAGATAAAAAAAGAACAGATCAACAGCTTTTTTTCCGCTCTCCGGCTTACCGGTTTATGGGTAACAGGCATATTCTTTATTATCAGAATTAAAACCAGACCTCCTGCTGCATAATTTGCCAGAGAAGCAGCAAACAGATACCAGCCTCGTGATAAATTCAAAATTCCAGACTGATCAAATACATGAATCATTACTTTTAAAGCTATCTGCAAAACTAGTGATGCACTAAGAAAACCGGTATATCCGATCCCTATTCTTCCAAAAACTTTTCCTGCGGCCCTCGTCTCTTCCACTTAAAACCTTACCTCCTGCTGAACTGATACCAGTTTAACACAGTTTTATCAATTACGCAATTCATCCGCCAGCCGCAGCCTGATTAAGAAAATGGCGGATCCATTTATTCTTTGGATCCGCCAGGATTATCACTTCATTTAAACATCCATACGGTCAACCTTGGCTGCCCGTTCCTCTACCTCTTTCTTCTGTACATCTCCGGGAGCCAGTTCATAGCGGCTGAACTCATATTCAAAAGTACCGATGCCGCCTGTCATGGAACGAAGGTCTGTATTATAGCCAAACAGCTCGGATACGGGTATATCGGCCTCAATGACCTGCTTTCCATGGTGATTGGAGTTCATTCCCAGAACCCGTCCTCTTCTCCGGTTTAAATCTCCCATGACATCTCCGGTAAACTTATCCGGCACTGTGACTTTCAGGGATGCGATTGGTTCCAAGAGCACAGGATTGGCGTCCATAAAGCCTTTTTTGAAAGCAAGCGTTGCAGCCATCTTAAAGGCAAGCTCTGAGGAATCTACCGGATGATAGGAGCCATCAGTCAGAGTCGCTTTGATACCTACAACGGGATATGCAGCAAGAGGGCCCTTTAAAACGCATTCCGCAATTCCCTTCTCCACTGCCGGGAAATAATTCTTGGGAACAGCTCCTCCAAAGACACTTTCTTCAAATACATAGGAAGATTCCAAATCTCCGGAAGGCTCAAAGGTCATCTTTACATCACCAAACTGTCCATGACCGCCTGACTGCTTCTTATATCTTCCCTGGACCTCCACTTTTTTACGGATGGTCTCGCGGAAGGCAAATTTAGGCTTGCTTAATTCAATCTCAACTTTATAGCGGTTTAACAGCTTGCTGACCACTACCTCCAGCTGCTGATCGCCGATTGCATACAGAAGTGACTGCCGGTTCTCCGTATCATTTACTGCTTTTAAGGTCCAATCCTCTTCCGTCAGTTTAGCAAGTGCGTTGGAAACCTTATCATCGTCACCCTTTGTCT
Source organism: Bacillota bacterium (assembly GCA_023460575.1). Lineage (GTDB taxonomy): Bacteria > Bacillota > Clostridia > Lachnospirales > Lachnospiraceae > Lacrimispora. The sequence goes on along the minus strand of JAEWPQ010000280.1, from coordinate 1,164 downwards.
TCGTTTTATACCGCATATACGTATAAGGAGTGGAAATCTCAGGCTTATGATATACGATGGGTGCGGAACGAAGCGCTATGGTATCTCCAGTCTGCGTCACGTTTAATTTGGAAACAGCACCAATATCTCCAGCCTTTAATTCCGGCACTTCTATGGCATCTTTTCCTCTCAGCAGATAGAGTTTTCCAATCTTTTCTTCTGTGTCTTTATTTACATTATAGATCGCCGAATCCGCTTTCAGTGTTCCCGTACAGATCTTTAACAGGGAATATTTGCCGATAAACGGATCTAAAATTGTCTTAAATACACGGGCTGACAGAGACACATTGTCGTTGTATCTGGCAGTAAACCGTTCTCCGGTGGAAACATCCACACCGATACATTCATAGCGCTCCGGTGAAGGAAAATACTTGTCAATCGCCTGTAAAACCATCTTTACACCCTGGGCATTAATTCCGGAGCCCAGCATAACCGGAACTATATTGCCCTGTATTACATGTTCCCGAAGTGCAGAAGAAATCTCTTCCAGGGTAAACTCATCACCTGAGAAATACCGTTCCATATATTCCTCGCTGATTTCAGCAACTGCCTCCATCAAAGCTTCTCTGGCTATCCCTAAATTCTTCTGGCTGTATTCAGGAATCTCACATTCAACATAATCACTGTTAACGGTAAAGCGCCGCCCAGCCATTTTTACCACATTCACAAATCCTACGAACTTTTCGTTCTCTCTGATAGGAAGGTGGAACGGAGCTATCTTTCTTCCGAATTCTTTTTCCAGCTTCAAAAGCAGTTCACGAAAGCTGGCCTGATCATCATCCATATTGGTTACAAAAAACAGTCTTGGAAGCTTGTACTTTTCACATAACTCCCATGCCTTTAACGTACCAACTTCAATTCCTGCCTTGCAGTTTACTACGATTACAGCAGCATCTGCTACGCTGATTGCCTCTTCAACTTCACCTACAAAATCAAAATAACCGGGAGTATCAAGTAAGTTAATCTTGATCGGTCCATCCTCTCCTTCATATTCCAACGGAATCAGGGAAGTGGAGATGGAGAACTGTCTCTTAATCTCTTCTTTGTCATAATCGCTGATGGTATTGCCATCGGTAACTTTTCCCATTCTGCTGATGGCTCCGGTCACTAACGCCATTGCTTCAG
>JAEWPQ010000279.1 GCA_023460575.1 Bacillota bacterium | reverse complement strand
GTATAAACCGGGAATCTCTTTTGGCACCTGTCCGCAAATGTTTAATCTGCGGCCAGGATGCGAAAGGTTGTGCCAGAAACAGAACCCATTCGGTTGAGGAACTTTATCGTGAAGTGGAGCGTTTAATACATGTTTGGAAAATTGAATAAAAATCAGATTAAGAGTGGGAGTCCTGCATTGACTGCAGGCTCCCTTTCTTAATATTTTTTAAGGTACATTTTTTTCAGAGTTAAGATTCCCGGTGTAAACTGAAATCATAGAAAATAAAAGGGAGGCTTTAAACAAAATGGAGATAGAAAGACCGGCTATGGCCGGAACGCTGGAATCCAGTGACTGTCAGGTGACTGTGGAGCCAGGAGACGGCAGGATCGATTTTACACTGGAGAGTGCAGTGATCAATCAGTATGGCAACCAGATCAGAAACGTGGTTTTTGAAACTCTCAATCATTTGGGAGTGGATAATATTAAAATTTCCATAGTAGACAAAGGAGCTCTTGACTGTACCATTAAAGCCAGGGTAGAAGGGGCCGTATCCCGCTCCGTGGATCACTTTGTCAATAATCTTTGGGGAGGTGCAGCAGAATGATCAATCTAGTGAAAAAGCGGCTCAGAAGAACCATGATGTTTTTAAATGCCCAGAAACCGGGACTTATTAAGGATCCCTATATTTATAGACCGGACAGCATCATGCTGGATTTAGAGGATGCGGTTGCAGAAAATCAGAAAGATGCTGCCAGATTTTCCCTGTACCACGCTCTGAAAGAGATTGATTACAGAGGGTGTGAGCGGGTGGTTCGGATTAACGGACTGGATACGCCATACTGGCAGGAAGATATCCGCTGTGCAGTAGCCGGCGGGTGTGACGCCATTCGTATTCCCAAAACGGAATGCCCGAACGACATTCACAGAGTGGAAGAAGAGATTATAAAGGCAGAAAAGGATTTCGGGATGCCGGAAGGCAGAATCCTCATTATGGCAGCCATCGAATCAGCAAGAGGTGTCATGAAGGCTCTGGATATCTGCGAAGCTTCAGAACGTCTCTTTGGAATCGCTTTGTCAGGAGGAGATTATACCAAAGACCTGCAGACCCGTATTACGGGAACCGGAATTGAACTGATGGGAGCCAGACAGAATTTAATAATTGCAGCAAGGGCGGCAAAGGTACAGTGCTTTGACACGGTATATACCGATCTTGATGATATGGAAGGCTTCCGCCGTGATGTGGAAACAATTCATCTCATGGGTTTTGACGGCAAGTCGATCATTAATCCACGCCAGATCCCTGTTGTTCATGAAATCTTTACTCCTTCCGGAAAGGATATTATATTTGCGGAAAAAGTGGTGAAAGAGATCGAAGAGAAAAAGGAAATGGGTATCGGTGTATTTACAGTAGATGGAAAGATGATTGATATTGCATTCTATGACGGAGCAAGGAGAACCATAGAACTGGCTAAGGCTTCCGGCGTATATAAAGGAGACTTATAAGATGATCAATGCAGTAGGAAGAGAGATTCCCGAAGAAATCTTAAAAATAACAGGAAAAGAACCATTTAAGGGAAATCATTATTTTGACGGCTATGAATATAAGAAGGATGGTCCGTCTACAAGATGTGTCATCAATTCAGAAGGAAGCAAGCTTGTGGAGAACATTCATGAGGTGCTGGTAAAATGCGGTATTCAGGATGGGATGACACTGGGCTTTCACCACCATTTCCGGGATGGGGATTATGTAGTTAACATGGTGATGGAAGAGATTCACAACATGGGGATTAAGGATATTACCATCTGTGCCAGTTCTCTGGGAAAAGCCCATGATAAGCTGGTGGAATTCATAGAAGACGGAACAATTACAAACATTCAGTCTTCCGGCGTGAGAGGAAAAATCGGACGTGCCATTTCAGAAGGAAAACTGCAGGGACTGGCTGTCATGCGTTCCCACGGCGGAAGAGTCCGTGCCATAGAAACCGGGGAAGTGAGAATCGATATTGCATTTATCGGAGCTCCTACCTGCGACGATTACGGAAACTGCCGTGGAATCGGCGGAAAATCTGACTGCGGCGTGCTTTCCTATTCTATGGTTGATGCGGATTATGCGGATAAGGTGGTTGCAATCACGGACTGTCTGGTTCCATTTCCAAACTTTCCTGCCCATATTTCCATGACAAAGGTGGATTATGTGGTTGTAGTTGACCAGATCGGAAACCCGGATAAAATCGCCACAGGAGCTGCAAAGCCCACCACAGATATGAGAAAGCTGATGATGGCGGATTACTGCACCCAGTTTGTGGTAAACACCCCTTATTTCAAAGACGGATTTTCTTATCAGACCGGTGTTGGCGGCGCTTCCATCGCTTCTACCATTTCTCTTTCCAGAATCATGAAGGAGAGAAATATACGAATGAAGTTCGGCGTGGGTGGCTTAACAAAACCCATGTGTGATCTTTTGGAGAACAACCAGGTTGATGCATTGTTAGATACCCAGGACTTTGATCTAAATGCAGTGGAGTCCGTAATCAACCCCAGACATTTCCGCATCAGCGCCGGTGAATATGCAGATCCATTTAACAAAGGAGCAGTCGTAAATAAGCTGGATTTTGTAATTCTGGCAGCACTGGAAGTAGATGTGAATTTTAACTGTAACGTTGTGGTTGGATCCGACGGCATTATTACCGGTGCCCAGGGAGGCCATCCGGATACAGCGGCCGGTGCAAAATGTACCATCGTGATTGCACCTCTTCTTCAGGGTAGAATTCCGGCTATCTGTACCGATGTAACGACGGTCACCACTCCGGGAGAATCCATTGACGTGGTAATCACTGATTATGGTATTGCAATTAATCCGAGAAGACAGGATTTAATTGATGCCATGAAGAATGTGGATCTTCCGTTTAAAACCATTGAAGAACTGCGGGATATCGCATATTCTATCGTAGGGGAGCCGGAACGGGTCCAGTTTGATGATAAAGTAGTGGGAATTATTGAAAGCCGTGATGGTACAGTAATGGATGTTGTCCGTAAGATTAAAAAATTTGAATTTTCAGGAGAATAGACAATGCAAAGCAGGTCTTGTGTGAATGTACCGTCCAGGGAGGAAGAAGCTGCATATCGTATTGGAAATATGGCGTACCGTGCGCTGCTTGAGGAGGTCTATACTCTTCCTAAGCCGGGTCTGGTAGATCCTTATTCCAACGGGGCCCATACGGATATGAATGTGGTCTCCTTTGAGCGGAGCGCCAAGGCCCTGAAGCCTTATTTTGTCACAATGGCTCTGGAGGGGGAGAGGTTGTGGGAAGCGCCTCCTGTGTTATTTGAAACCATTCGCAGAATCGGAATTCTGGCGGAACGTGCCATGTATCAGGCGACTGGAGGAGTGAATACACACAAGGGGCTGGTCTTTCATCTGGGAATTTTATGCGGGGCAGCAGGAGCCTGCCACCGCTCTTTTGGAAGGGTTAACCTAAAACAGCTCATAGAGATGGAACAGGCAATGGTCAGAAATGTGCTGGTGAAAGAAGTGCAGAACATGGAGACCTTTGTTTCAAAAGGTGAAAAGAACCTTCAAAAGTACGGGCTGACCGGTGCAAGAGGAGAGGCCATAAGCGGCTATTCCTCTGTATTTAAAATTTCACTTCCGGTGATGACCATGGGTCTTTATAACGGTCAGGAGTGGAATCGTGTGAAGCTGGAAACTTTGTTCCATCTTATGAGACAGGTGGATGATTCCAATATTCTTTCCAGGCATAATCCCAAGGTTTTAAACCAGGTGAAGAAAATCGCCGCAGAGTTTTTAAAAGCCGGAGGTGCCTACAGGAAAGAAAGCATTGATTTATTAAAAGAACTGGACAAATGGTTTGTGAAAAAGAATATCAGTGCAGGAGGAAGTGCGGATCTTCTTGCTGTCACCATATTTCTCACGCTGTTAACAGGAGAGTGGGGAGGACTTTATGGAATTCATGAGACTGGAAGGCAGACCCTTTCGGGGGAAAGAGCTGGAGCGTTTGAAGGAGTTTCTTGCCTGTAATCATCTGGATTACGATCAGGAAATTGAGTATACCATATGCCTTTTGGATGAAAACTACCAGATTGTGGCAACAGGCTCTGCTCATGACAATGTGTTAAAATGCATTGCTGTGGATCAGGAGGCAAGAGGTTTCGGACTGGCGGCAACCATTGTTTCCGCACTGGTTCAGTATGAATTTGAAAAGGGAAGGTCCCATATACTCCTTTATACCAAGCCGGAGAATCAGGAAATGTTTGAGAATCTGGGATTTTACGGCGTTTTAAAGACCGGGGAAATTCTTTTTATGGAGAACCGGAAAGAGGGTTTTGACCAGTTTATCTGCCGTTTAAAAGAGGAGTCTCCGAAAGAAGCGCTGCTCCCGGGCCCGGTAATCGGCTGCATGGTAGTAAACTGCAATCCCTTTACCAATGGACACCGGTATCTGGTGGAGCAGGCACTGAACCACTGTGATTACCTTCATGTGCTTGTTTTATCCGATGACAGAAGCTTTTTTAACGCGGAGGACCGTTATCAGCTGGTAAAAGAAGGTGTTCAGGATTTATCCCGGGTTATCGTTCACCGGTCATCAGATTTCGTTATCTCCGCTGCCACGTTTCCCACCTATTTTATTAAGGAGAAAGCCCAGGCTCAAAAGGCCAACTGCCTTCTGGATCTGACTTTATTTGCACGCCGCATAGCACCGGAACTGGGTATTACAAAGCGTTTTGTGGGGACCGAGCCAAACTGTGCCATAACAGGGCAGTACAATGAAGAAATGAAACAGATTCTGCCCAGGTATGGAATTCAGGTTATGGAATTTGAAAGAAAAGAGATCAAAGGAACTGCAGTCAGTGCCTCCCTGGTGAGAGCCTGGTATGAAACGGGTGATTTTAAACATATTAAGGATGTGGTGCCTGAAACCACTCTTCAGTATCTGATAAATAAAAGAAAGCCAGAGGCCTAAGGGATAAACCGGTATCCCAGACCTCTGACAGTTACAATATGGGCCGGCTTCTGCCGGTCCTCTTCGATTTTACCCCGGAGACGATTAATATAAACCATAATGGCATTATCGTCAACTGCAACACTGTTGCCCCATACGTGCTCATAGATCATCTCTTTTGTGTAGACCTGCCCTGGATGTTTTAAAAACAGAAGCATAAGACTGCTTTCCTTTGAAGAGAGAATGATCTCTTCCCCCTTATTATAAAAACGCATGGTGGAAGTGTTATAGGAAAAGGGACCGCATTCCAGAATGTCGGAACTGTCCAGTACCTGATTCTTATAGCGCCTTATGAGTGCCTTTACCTTAGCGCCCAATACAAGCGGGCGGAAAGGCTTTGTGATATAATCATCGGCCCCCAGAGACAGACCGTATAAGGAATCGTAGTCCTCATTCCGACCGCTGACAATCATAACCGGCGTCTGTATTCCCTGGCTCCGAAGCTTCTTAATTACTTCAAAGCCTTCCATATCTCCCAGCATGACATCCATAAGGATCATATCATAGGTATGATTTTTTATACAGTTAAGAGCAGCAAGACCGCTGTCTGCCAGAGTAGTTTCTAAATCATTGCTGTGCATGACTTTTTCCAACAGTTTTAAAACAGATGGATCATCATCTACGATTAATACTTTATCAGACATAGCTTCCCCCAAATGAAAATCATGTAGAATCTTATCGAAATATGTTATAATTTATTATAATATTAATAATTGAACAAGTCAATGAGGAAGAAGAAAACGAGGAGCTTAAATCATGAAGAAAATAAAGGAAAATAGAAATTATACCGGAATAATGATCTGCTGTGCCATGGCAGCCGTTCTGATTATTTTCTGCTTCCTTGTTTTTGGAATCTGGAAGGAATATAAGGATGCCATTATTAACAATCAGAAGAAGCAGATGCTGTTAACAACCCAGAGCATGGGAGAGAATCTAAAAGTCTTTATTGAAGGATATCAGGCAGATTTAAGTACGATTTATGATATTGTAGATGAAAATTATAAAAAAACAGGAACCAGAGACTGGAGTATTATCAGGGAATATGTTTCTAATCATAAACGGTTTGTCTATGATGTGATTGTGGAAGATACTTCGGGAAATTTAATAAAAAGCATGAAAGGGTATGGTGTGGAGAAAACCTACTCGGTCACTGCGATTAGCAAGTCGGAGCAGTTTCTTCAGTGCAAACTGGAAAATGGTGATCTTTATCTGGTGTTAAAGCGCAATTTACCTGACATCGGGTCCATTTCCATTGTCATTAATGAAAGAAGCTATTATAAGTCACTGGTTTCCAATATCCGCCTTGGAACCAACGGATATGTTGTTATAAAGGATTCTTCCGGTATCATTCTGGCTCATCCCCAGGAGAAGCAGTGGGGAATTAATGTAATCTCCGGCAGGAAAGAGATGTTTCCGGGGGTGGATTTAAACAGCTTAGAGCAGATGATAGACAAACAGAACCGGGGGGAAGAAGGAGTTTCTGAGTATTATTCTTATTGGTGGGTGGATCCGGGGGTTCCGGAAGTAAAAAAGATCAGTGCCTATTCACCGGCACATATCGGGGACGGATTCCTGGTCGTCAGTGCGGTGATTGATTACAATGATATCTATATACCAGTGGCAGCCGGATTTTTTAAACTTGGACTTGTTTTTTTCTGTGCCATGGCAATTGTTCTGGGCCTGGTCATTTATATCGGAGATTTAAGAGTCCAGAAACGAAAGGATACAGAGGAAATTGCATATTTGCTGGAACTGAATAAGATACTGGAAGAGCTTCATCAGAGTGAGGAAACCATTGCCCACCAGCAGAGGCTTCAGATTATGGGAACCATGACAGGGGGCATTGCTCATGAATTTAACAATCTTCTGACTCCCATAATGGGGTATGCAGAGCTTCTCATGATGGATCTGCCTGAACGGTCAGAGAACTATGACAACGCCTCGGAAATTTATGAGGCTTCTGCAAAAGCAAAGGAAATTATCCAGCAGATCTCATCATTAAGCAGAAAAAATATGGAAACAGCCTTTAAAAATCTTCATGGGGAAAAGGTGCTTAAACGGGCAATTAAGATGGTTAGCTCTGTTTGCCCTACCAATATACATCTAAAGGAAACGATTACCCTTAAAGAAGAGTGTTTTCTGGGCAATGAAACCCAGTTAAATCAGGTAATATTGAATATCTGTGTCAATGCCATTCATGCAATCGGGCATAAAGAAGGAACCATATCCATATCCTGTCAGACCGTGGACCGGGAGGAACTGGCACAGTATAAGCTTTCCACGCTGCCGGAGGGCTGGGATCATTATATCCGGATTGATGTGGAAGATGATGGAGAGGGAATGAGTGATGAAGTGCTCAAACAGATATTTGATCCGTTTTTCACTACGAAGAAAAACGGCAAAGGGACAGGGCTTGGACTGTCCCTGGTGGAGCAGATTATTCACTCCCATAAAGGATATGTGTTCGCAGAAAGTACCCTTGGAAAAGGCAGTATCTTTCATCTGTACCTTCCGGTTAATGAGCAGAAGGAACGGGAGGAACAGATCCAGCTGGGGGCCGGGGGACCGGTTCTTCGCATAATGATTGTGGATGATAATCCAAAAGTTTTACGCCTTCTGGAGAAAAACTTCAGCAGGCTGGATGTTCCTCTTGTCTCCTGCATGGATTTTGAGGAGGCAAGAAGAGCTTTAAAAGAGCAGGAAGTGGATGCGGTTGTAACAGAGCAGTATGTCAGAGGGAAAAGCGGAGTGGATTTCTGCATGTCTTTACAGGGACCATATCCGGGGGTGATCCGCATTCTTATGACTGACCGGGTGACAAAAGAGCTTGTGGAAGCTAAGAAGCGGAGAATGATAGATGAATACATTGATAAGCCGGTTTCGGATTCCTCTATTTTAAAAGCAGTAAAGAATTTCAAGGATTTATATTAAATCAAAAGTCCAATCTTAACAACTTTTAATTTTTCTCTTAAAGAAATGAAAGAGAGAAGATGTGAGGCTGTAAGGTTGGACTTTTATACTTTCCTCATAAACAAAATATAGAGGAGGAAGAAAAACATGAATGAGACAATGCTTGCATTATTAGGATTTGCAACCATTATCATGATCATTGTTTTACTGCTGAGAAATGTTACTGTTCCCGCTCTGGCATTCATCGGAGTATCCTGTGTCAGCGCGCTGATACTGGTATTAACAGGAACCTTTACAGTCAAAGAAGTTGGGGATTTTATTAAGGCGGGAGTTGCTGATGTGCATTCCACTGCTGCACTGTTCATATTTTCCGTATTGTTTTTCGGAATTATGACGGATGCGGGTATGTTTGACAGCATCATCAATGCTTTAATGAAAAAAGTGGGGCACAATGTAATTGGAGTTGCATTTATGACCTGTATTATTGCCATGATTGGTCACCTGGATGGAGGCGGTGCTTCTACGTTCCTGATTACTGTACCTGCCATGCTTCCAATTTACAAAAAGCTGAAAATGCGTCCTACCACGCTGCTTTTAATCTGCGTAACAGCTATGGGCGTTATGAATTTACTTCCATGGGGCGGACCTACCATGCGTGCTGCTTCTGTTCTTGGAATTGAAGCCAATGTGCTTTGGATGAGAATTCTTCCGATGCAGGCAGTTGGTATTGTAATTGCGTTATTTACCGCATTCTTCTGGGGTGTGATGGAGAAAAAACGTGGTGCAGGGATTGACAGCACACTGGAAATGGAAGATTCAGATTTGCTGGAAGAAAGCGCTTCTACCAGTGAACTGGGTGATCTTGCAAGACCAAAGCTTTTATTCTTTAACATAGGTCTTACCCTGCTTGTTATATATTGCCTTGTATTTTTAAAGGTTCCATCTTACTTAACTTTCATGGTGGGCTGTGTAATTGCACTTCTGGTTAACTATCCGGGAGCTAAACTGCAGAATAAGATTATTAAATCTCATTCCGGCCCTGCTCTTATGATGGCTTCTACCATTCTTGCAGCCGGTGTATTTTTAGGCGTGCTGGAGCAGAGTGAAATCATGAACCATATGGCTAATATTCTTGCGTCATTCATTCCGCAGTCTATGGGTCATTTTATGCCTCTGATTATCGGCGTTTTATCTGTACCGCTGACAATGCTGTTCTGTACGGATTCTTATTTCTACGGACTGCTTCCTGTTCTTATCAGTGTAGGAAACAGCTTTGGAGTAGATCCTGTTCATACTGCAATTGCCATGGTAGTATGCCGCAACTGTGCAACCTTTATCAGCCCGGTAGTTCCGGCCACGTTCCTTGGTGTCGGCCTTGCTGGTGTTGAGATCAAAGACCATATTAAGAATTCGTTCCTTTGGATTTGGGGCGTCAGCCTTGTATGTCTGGTTGCCGGTGTTGTGCTTGGCGTCATTACATTTTAATTAAGTTATCTCCTAAGAATAACGGGGCTGCAATATGCGGCCCCGTTAAATTTTACTGCATTAAAAAATGCGTTCTGAAATGCTGTTAACAGCAGTCAGAACGCATTTTAATTTTATGAAACGCTGACAGGATCCAGCCTGCCGCAGGATATATCCATAACAAAGCCTTTTATGGTAACACCGGAAGGCATGAGCGGGTGCTCTTTTAACAGGGAAACAGAGCGTTTGACAGAAGCTTTTGAATCATCAAAACCCTGAAACAGATTATCAAAATCAAATCCCATTTCTCTCTGGCGCTGAATGGTCTCTCTTGTTATACCGCGCTGTACTAAACGGGTAATAATTGATTCCGAGCTGACGGATGCGGCACCGCAGTCAGTATGACCGATTACCATAATCTCTTCAACATCGAAATCCAGTATGGCAATCAGCAGGCTTCGGATGGTACTGTCGCATGGGTCCAGAATCAGACCGCCGGCATTTTTAATTAGTTTTACGTCTCCATTGTGGATGCCGAGAGCTGCAGGAAGAAGCTCTACCAGCCGGGTGTCCATACAGGTCAGTATGGCAAGCCGTTTTCGGGGATATTTGTTGGTATTAAAGCGTTTATAGAAACCGCTGTTTACAAAGATATCATTGTATTTTAGAATTTCCTCAATCATAATCTGCCTCCTTTTATATGGTGTCAGATTTATGATAAAGGTTTAATCTTAACCGTTACTTACGTTTCTCCTTAAAGATTATTTAGCTTGGCAGGTGAAAAGATATTACCGTTCTTGCAGCACACTTTTTGTCGATAATTGTAGAAAATGGTAGAAATTGAAATTGTGAAAACAGCAGTTAGATGATAATATAGAATTATGATAAATGTTTGTTTATCCTGCTTTAAAAATGATCGACATCTTATAACCGGGAGGAAGTCATTATGTTACGTGAGGCAATGAAGTCCTATTACGCTCCTCTTTTAATCCTGTTATTTTTCGGGGTCATGGTTTTTGTGGACAAGCTTTTTTCAAAGAAGATCAAACGCCTGTTTCTGCTGGAAATTTGTCTGCAGCTTTTTTTGATCGCTGTCACCTGGCTGGATTATTATTTTGCATTCTTGGGAGATAATGGGGGTGCATGGAGGCTGAGAAGCATTACTACCTGCCTGAATTTTGCAATCGGCCCGTGTTCTCCCATGATTCTGGTGTTAATTTATGATACGGGTGTTTCGGGGAAGATACCAAAAATGTTTTACGTTCCCCAAATTATAAATTTTACTACGAGCGTACTAAGTATATGGAATGGCTGGATATTTTCAGTGAGCCCCGGCAATATATACAGTAGAGGACCTCTGTTTCCTATGTCTTTAACGGTTGGATTTTTTTATCTGCTCACGTTAATTGTATTTTCTGCCAGGCAGCAGGATAAGCCAAACCGGCGGGCAGAGACTATATATCTTACAGCTGCTTTTTGGGGAATCGGCTCAGCTGCCTGTCTGGAGGTGTTTTTTGGTTTGGATTTTATGATATGGAATGTTTCTTCTGTATGTGTCATTTTGTATTTTCTTCTTCTGACCACCCAAAAAATATTGTACGATTCCATGACAGGTACATACAGCCGTACTGCCTATGAAAGGCGAATGGAGAAGCTGGACTTTAAGCTTCCATATACGGTTGCCATGATCGATTTAAATAATTTAAAGCAGTTAAATGACCGGTATGGACATTCTGCAGGAGATGAAGCAATCTGCAGCGTCACAGCCGCAATTTTAAAGCAGAAGTCCAGGCATATGAAGCTATACCGCTATGGAGGAGACGAATTTGTCCTCGTCAGCAGTAGGATTTGTGAAGCGGAGACAGACCGTGTTTTAAAAACAGCGCAGGAGCAGTGCAGTGCGGTTTTTGATTTGCCGGTTTCTTTTTCCTACGGAACTGCTGTTCATCAGCCGGGAGATGATATCCATAAAGCAATCCTTCGTGCAGATGAGGCTATGTATCAGAATAAAGCTAAAATGAGAAATGAGAAAGCAGCGGAATGAGACTGTTGCAAAATAAGTGAGATATGATTTGACTTCAACAAGTTAGATTTTATAGCGAAGTGGTTTAAGACTGCTTCGCTATTTTTTATGCTGCCAGGAGTCTGATATTCTAAAGGACAATGCTTACATGAAAGAGTATAGGGTACAACCGTTACAAACAAATGGAGTTTTATCAATACGTTTGCATTTGAACGGGGAGGGTGCGGACGTTTTCTTGGACTAAGCTGCTATTCCTAGACTGATAAGCCAGTAAGACAGGATTTTGTTAATGATAATATTATTATTGATGAGAAGATATCTATGATAAAACAGGATTATGTCAACGAGATATCTAAGTTAAATAGCAATTTTGGAAAGTACAATATGGAGTATCATGCACGTATTTATCTCAATTAATAATCCATTACACGGAGAAAGTCACAAAGAATTATTAATAAAACTAGAAAGTCTAAAGGAGGCATC
>JAEWPQ010000278.1 GCA_023460575.1 Bacillota bacterium | reverse complement strand
CCATTAAGTCTGTCACAGCACCTTTTTTCACCAGATCCATGTAAACAGGCTGTGAAGAAGGATAAACGGAAAGGGAGAACTCACCATAGCCGCAGTCTCTTCCCTTTAAAGCATTGGCAGCTTCTATAACATTGGTATAATTGCCTCCGGCACAGCCTGCAATAATTCCCTGCTGAACCTGAAGTTTACCATTGATAATTTTATCAGTCAGAGTAAATGGAGCACGTCCCTTGCTTACTTTCTCTGCCTCTTTTTCTACCAGGCGTAGAATGTCGCCCAGATTTTCATTAAGCTCATCAATTTCATAGGTATTGCTTGGGTGGAATGGCAGTGCAATCATAGGTTTCACCGTACTTAAATCCACATAGACACAACCATCGTAAAATACCCTGGCTGCAGGTTTTAATTCCTGGTAATCTGACTCTCTGCCATGAACGGATAAGTAATTTTTTGTATCCTCATCCGTACTCCAAATGGAGCTTAAGCAGGTGGTTTCCGTTGTCATTACATCAATTCCATTACGGTAGTCCGTGCTCATAGAGGCAATTCCTGGTCCAACGAATTCCATAACCTTATTTTTCACATAACCATTTTTAAATACTGCGCCGATAATTGCCAGTGCAATATCCTGCGGACCCACTCCGGGATTTGGTTTTCCTGTCAGATAGACTGCAATAATATCCGGGTAAGCCAGATCATATGTATCGCAAAGAAGCTGTTTTACCAGCTCGCCGCCACCTTCACCAATTGCCATGGTGCCAAGTGCGCCATAACGGGTATGGGAATCAGAACCCAATATCATCTGACCTCCGCCTGCATGCATTTCCCTCATATACTGATGAATAACAGCAATATGAGGCGGAACATAGATGCCACCATACTTTTGAGCCGCTGACAAACCAAAAACATGATCGTCTTCATTTATGGTACCGCCAACTGCACACAAAGAATTGTGGCAGTTGGTCAGTACATAAGGAATAGGGAATTTATCCATGCCAGATGCTTTCGCCGTCTGGATAACTCCTACAAAAGTGAGATCATGGGAGGTCATGGCATCAAATTTAATTTTTAAATGGGACATATCTTCAGAAGTATTATGGCTCTTTAAAATACCATAGGATATGGTCCCTTTTTTTGCTTCTTCTTTTTCTGAATCTGTCAGGGCTCCTGATTTCAGGTAATCTTCCTCAGAAACAATTTCCTGTCCATTCATCAGATATACGCCGCTGTCATAAAGTTTTACCACGTCTTAATCCTCCTGCTTTCTAACAATTAAGTTGTTTCATCATTCCCTGTCAGCAATATGTAATTCCTTCCAGTATCAGGTTTGCGGTCCGAAATCCGAATGTATCTTCCACGATCGTTTCATTTCCTTCCACATGGAAATCAACACCTGCTTCCAAAATACCGCCTGCATGACCGATACGGATAAACTTTGTATCTGCTCCCGGTCTTAAAACCTGATTTACCACACTGCCAGGAATAATGGCAGCCGCCGCTGTACACATGGCACCAGTCATGGCGTAGGTAGGGTGAGTCTTCTGCATGGACATCATACGGGATAACAGATCAATGCTCTCTCCCTTTATGGTACTTCCCGAGTTGGTCACATACTCATCGGGTTCTGCCACAAAAGTCATTTTAGGAATTCCTGGCATCTCCCACGCTGATTTTTTATAATCGGTTATTAATCCCATTTTTACAGCTGCGAGTCCTCTTACTGTCTCTAAAAGATCCAGTTTTTCCTGATCAGAATCCAGCTCTTTTGGAAGTTCTTTTCCTGTCAGTCCCAAAGCAGAAGCCTTTACAAATACCAAAGGATTGGCTGCATCGACAATGGATACTTCTACCTGCCCAATGCCCTGAACCTCCAGCACATCTACAGCATTTCCTGTAGGCAGAAGTTTTCCGGAAACACTTCCTGCAGGATCTAAAAACTTCAGCTTAACCGGAGCACCGGTTCCCGGAACCCCGGCGATGGCAAAATCACCATCGTATTTGACTGCTCCATCTTCTACCTGTACCTCTTCTTCAATAATTTTCCCGGTATTGGTATTGAACACTTTAACAATTGTGACCGGCTCAGTTATTTTTACAAGTCCCTGTTCAACCGCAAAAGGACCGACTCCTGAAGAAATATTGCCGCAATTTCCTTTAAAGCTTACAAGGGGTTTATCCACTGATACCTGTGCAAAGGTATAATCCACATCTGCATCTGCACGGCAGGATACTCCTATAATTGCAACCTTGCTGGTGACAGAAGCTGCGCCACCCAGACCGTTGATCTGCTTAATATCAGGACTTCCCATGATTTTCATGAGAACTTCATCTCTTTCCTGTTCTTCAGAAGGGAGATAATTTTCCAGTATGTAAACACCTTTACTGGTACCTCCCCGCATAATGGAACAGGGAATTCTTCTTCTTTGCCTATTTAACATTATGCTTCCTCCAATTAGCGAATAATTCCATAAATTCCGATTGTTGCTAAAATTGCATTTGCAATTACACAAACAATTGCAATCAGAAACAGGCGTCCGAACAGTTTATTCTGCTCCTGATCTTTATCTTCAGAACTGGACGCTGTCATATATGCAGCCAGAATGAGTCCGCCACCGGTAGATGCCGGGCTAAATGCTGCAGATAAAGAAGAAGTAATTACTACGCTGGCAAGCTGTGCAAAACCGGCGTTGCCAGTTCCTAATGATTCGACGATCGGACCAAGTGTAGGAATCATGGAAGGCATTACCACACCTGTCGTTGAACTGAAAAATGACAAAACAGAAGAACTGATTGCAATGATCGGAGCCGCTGTCTTTGGTGTCATGACAGATAAAAGCCCTTTTGACATCAGGTCCAGTCCGCCAAGCTCAATTACAACATTCATCAAAACACCTACGCCGCAGATTAAGATGAGTGTTCCCCATGGTACCTTTACCAATGCTTTCTTTTCATCTGTTACGCCTAAAACCACCAGTACTGCTGCAACAAAAAATGAAGCAAGCCCTACGTTAATATTCAGACCGACAACCATGACTACCATAACCAGTACTCCAGTGATTGTGATCCACTGCTGTTTATTAAGATGCTCTTTCACTTTTAATGATATATCGCCTTTTTCCGCAGGTTTAATTTTCCAGATCTTATAATAAATAGAAAAACCTATCATAAGAATCGTTGCCCATAAAATGCAGTTCCACATGACTGGAAGTTCAAATCCGGTAAAACCTGCCTCTGTTCCAAGCTTCTCCATCAATACTCCCGGAGGGGTTAATGGGGACAGCGTAAAACCATTGGCTGCCACTTTAGCCGCCAGAGCGAATAACAATGGATTTTCTCCCATACTGACAGCAACCGTTACAGCAACGACTGTCATTAAGTTTCCTACCGGGATATTTCCAGGTCCGATAATTGTCAGAATACCAGATACAAGGAAGATAATGACCGGAACCAGATAGGTTCTCTTTCCTGCAAGTCCGATTCCTTTTTTTGCAACAAGTTCCAACGTACCATTCACCTGTGCAACGCTGAACAAAAATGATACACCAACCAGTGTAATAAACAATTTCGCATCAAAACCAGCCAGTACCTTGCTGTCACTTAGGCCCCCCAATCTGGCAAGAATCAACGCTGATCCGATTGCCAGAACACCAATATTGCACTTTTTAACAAACCCAATTGCCACTACTACAAACAAAAATAGTATAGATATAATATCTATGTAGTTCATGCCTGTTCCACCTCATTATTAAATTTTTTCTTTACGGTTACCATCTCTGAATTATATAATCCTATCGATAAAAACAATATAACATGTCCAAAACCATATGTCTAATTCATGTTTTCCATAAAAACTATAGTTTTTGGCTATAATATTCTTGTATTTCATTAAGATTTCAGGTAAAATTATTACGAGGTGACGATACTATGGATTTTAAAGATTTGAATTATGTTTTAGCTGTTGCCAAGCATCAGAATATAACCAAAGCTGCTAATTCCTTATATATTTCCCAGCCTACGCTTACTAAATTCCTGCAAAGCCTGGAAAGCAGCCTTGGACAAAGATTGTTTAAAAAAATTGGAAACCGTTTCATACTCACTTATGCCGGAGAGCGATACGTAAAAAAAGCCGGAGAAATCCTCCAGCTAAAAAAAGAATTAGACAATGAACTGTCAGATATTATTAGAAGCAATATCGGTGTATTAAACATTGCCTTTCCTGTTATGCGTGGAACCTACATGCTTCCATGTACGCTCCCTATCTTCAGGAGCCTGTATCCAAATGTTATTATTAATATTAAGGAATCCTCTTCAGCCACCCTGGAGAATATGATACTATCCGGTGAGACAGACCTGGCGTTTTTTAACAAACCCGTGAAAAGCCCGGAGGTAGAATATGAAGTGATCAGTCATGAAGAGATGTTTCTGATCATGTCAGTCAATCATCCTCTGGCAGACCAGGGGATAACGAAAGAGGGCTGCACCCATCAATGGTATGATTTATCACTCCTTCAGGACGAACGTTTCATTCTTCAGGAAACAAACCAGCGCTCACGCCAGACGGTAGACCGTGTTTTTCAGCAGATTGGATTCCAGCCGAATAAGATACTGATTACAAGCAATATCAGAGCAGGCGCAGAGCTGGTTTCAAAAAACTACGGTGTTGCCTTTGTTACTGATACACATTTAAAACATATGAATTTCCTTGATAAGCTGGTGTGTTTTTCCTTTGGCACACCTAATACAATGGTTGATTTTGTGGCCGCTTACCGTAAAGGATCATATCTGAATTACCATGCAATCGAATATATAAAAATTGTGAAAGAATTCACTTAATATATGAGACAATGACAAAAAGCTGCCAGGCAAATGAATGCCGGACAGCTTTTCTATCTTTTATTTCTTTACAATAACTCTTTTCTGAATGTCTTCTTTCTCTTTTGCATCCGGTTCTGCGCCGATGCCTCCAAATGGCATCTGTGCGATGAGCTTCCAGTGATCCGGAATATTAAATAGCCTGGAAACTGCTTCATTAATTACCGGATTATAATGCTGAAGCGATGCTCCGACGCCCACTTCCCGTAAAGCAGTCCAGATATTGGACTGAAGCATTCCGTTCGCCTGATTGGCCCAGACCGGGAAGTTATCTGCATAGAGTGCAAACTGTTCCTGATAGGATTTTATAACCGATTCATCAATAAAATATAAAACCGAACCATATCCATTCTTAAATGTGTTGATCTTTTCCCGGTCTATCTGCCCTCCGAAAGCATCGTAGACACCATCCCACAGCTGATCCTGCTTCTCTCCCAGTGCGACCACAACTCTGGCACTCTTCATATTGAATGCGTCCGGTGTAGCTTCTGTAACCTTTCTGACAATATCCAGAACTTCCTCTTCCGATACAGGAAGCTCACGGTTGATATTATAATAAGTTCTTCTCTTCTCAAGGCTCTGAATAAATGACATCATATCTGTTCCTCCTTTATTTTATTTGAAACCACTATAGAAATCATCTCTAATCCTGTGTGCTTTATTCATATAAACTTTTTGTTATTAAAATACTACCACATTATTTTACCGAAGTCAATATGGTTTTAATAAATTATATTTAGCAAAATTAATTCTCATTAAGAACTGATTTCAATCACTCTGTCAACCCAGTCCCTGTAAAATGACACTTCATGGGAAACCAGCAAAACAGTGCCGGGAAATTCAGATAATGCTGTCTTAAGCGCCAGTTTTGCCTGCACATCCAGATGATTGGTGGGCTCATCCAAGATGAGAAAATTATAAGTTTTTCCTGTCAGCAGGCACAGCTTTACTTTTGCCTGCTCTCCTCCGCTTAAGGTTCTGATTGGCTGCAGTGCATGCTTTCCCGATATTCCATTTAAAGCCAGCTTTTTTCTTACCTCCTTTGTCTCCAGGGTTGGAAAATGTTCCGACACGATCTCTATGGGAGTCAGACAGTCATCTTCCCATATCTGATCCTGCTCATAATATCCAATGACAGCTTTTGCAGAAAAACAAAACTCTCCGCTTAAGGCAGGTATTTCTTTCATCAGGCTTTTTAACAGCGTGGATTTGCCCGCTCCGTTAAAGCCCGTTATGACCACTTTTTCTCCCTCTTTCATAGAAAAATTCACGGAGGATAAAACCGGGAAGCTGTAGCCTACCGTCAGATCTGATACGTTCAGTTTTCCCGTGGAAGAGAGCGTCCCCTGATCAAACTGGAAAAAAGGTCTGATATCCTTTTGCTCCAGCGCCTCCAGCCGTTTCATATGATCCAGCTGCTTTTGTCTTCCTCTTGCCATTTTCGATTTTCTTCCGGCTATATTTTTGCGGATAAATTCTTCCGTCTTTTTAATCTCCTTTCGCTGTGCAGAATATTGTTTTGTATAATTTTCCCTTAATTGTATTTTCTTTTTCAGAAATTCTCCGTACGAACCAAAGTATTTTACTATTTTCTTATTATCAATATCACAAATCCAGTTTGTGGTTTTAGTAAGAAACCCTTCGTCATGAGAAACAATGATAAATGCCTGCCCGATACCGCACAGATAATCCTGAAGCCAGACAATATGATCGTGATCCAGAAAGTTGGTCGGCTCGTCTAAAAGTAATACATCCGGCTTTTCAATTAAAAGTTTTGCCATAATGACTTTTGCCCTCTGGCCTCCGCTCATTTCTCCGATTGGACGGGTAAGCCCAATAGATGAGAGCCCCAGTCCCTGACAAACCAGCTCAATCTGTGAATCAATCCGGTAAAAATCACGCCGTTCCAATGTCTCCTGATATCCCGCAGCTGCCTTAAGAGCACTTTCCTGTCCCTGCGCTGCACGGGCATACAGCTCATTCATCTTTTTCTCCATGATGTAAAGTTCTTCAAATGCAGTTTTTAAAAATGCTTTCATAGTCATTGTACCGTCTATACTGGCGTATTGATCCAGATAACCAGCTTTTGTACCCGGATGCCACACCACTCTTCCTTTATCCGGTATGATTTCTTCTGTACAAATTTTAATTAAGGTACTTTTTCCTGTACCGTTCTGGCCCGTAATTCCAATATGTTCTCCTTTATTTAGAATCAATTCTGTTTCATGAAACAACTGATTATCTCCAAATGAATGAGATAAGCTTGTAATCTCTAATAAACTCACGTCTATATTCCTTCTTTCCTGTGTTCATTCCTGATACAGACGTATTTCCTCTTTCTATCCCAATATCCCTGTTGCTGATTTTTTCAAATAAAAAAACAGAAGACATGGATACAATCTCCTCTGCCTTCTGTCCGGATTTTCTACAACAAAAGGCCATGAACAAACAAAACATTGTCCATGACCTCATAGCGCAAAAAGAAGCAGGGAAAACAGGCATCAAAAGAAGAAACAGCCTGTAACGCTGTTCTTATTGCTGCACTGTCTCCCGATGAATTCTATAAGCGTATCAGTAACCGCCATACTCTGTACAATGTTTCACCGGGTTGATTTGTACAGAGCTCATTCGTCTTGTCAATTGATCGCTAATAAAAAAACTCATATCTGCTCTCCTTACATTTGATTATCTGACTATATCACCATCTGGTTTTTCTGTCAACCCGGACGTTTCTATCTTAAGCTTCCCCTTGGCGGGTATCAGCCTCCACACAAGAACACCTATCACAGCCAGGAAAGCAGAACAGATAAAATAGGGTGCTCTCCCGCCAGCCAGTTGAAATACACTTCCACCGATAAACGGACCAATGATTCCGCCCAGACTGGTGCCAAACATATACTTTCCGTAAAAATTTCCCATTACCTGTTCCGGAACTCCTTCCACAAACAATGCATCCAGAGAATAATCCTGAGCAGTAAGAGCTAACTGATACAATGTCCAGATAAGTGCAAATATCCACAGATTCGGACTGAAAACCAGAAAAATAATGAGCACAGCGGCAATCAGCGTAAACGAAAGAATGGTTTTTTTATATCCCAGCCTGTCTCCGATTTGTCCGATTCTGGGACTAAGAAAAGCAGAAAGCATTACCGGCAATATAAACACAAATGCAACGGCTTGCATATCCACATGATATACCTCCATCATATACGGAATAATCAGCACTCCTGCCATCCTCACCGGTATACAGTAAAGGAGATTTAAAATCCAGATCTTCTGCTCCAGCGCGGTATAAACCACCTTTTCAGACTGGGAAACCAATTCTTTCGTGTGTGAAGGTCTTTGGGCAAATGTATACACCAGTGAAACCATGGAAAGAGCGGCACTGATTAAAAACAACCGGTTCCATCCTTCTAAAAAATCAGAGCGGCTGAACACGTAAAATGTCAGACCGATTCCTAAGATTCCTCCGAATTGCCGGTTACCGCTATATCTTCCAAGTCCGTGGGCAAAGCTGGTTTTTTCCGCCGTAATCAGACTGACTGCAGAAATTGTTAAGAGAATTCCTGCCGCTCCCTGTACCATTCTTGCAGCCAGTAAGTATCCCAGACTTCTTGCCTGGGCAAAAAGAAAATAAGACAGTCCATACAGCAACAGGGCACAGCACAGTACCGCGTAACGGCTGTAACGGTCGGAAACCTTTCCAATCAACAGCCTCATGATCAATTCTGAAAATGAATAAACAGAATACAGAATGCTTAATTGAAATACGGTATACCCCAGTTCTTTTGTATAAGAAGGCAGCATCGCATCGAAAACAAGAAAGGGCAGTGACACCAGCACAATGGACAATGCAACTTTTTCATACTTCATATTTTATTTCCCCCTATATCACGAAACCAAATGCCTGGTCGATATCTTTTGTAATTGAGTTATCCACAAAACCACTTTTTGCCATATCAGAAAGAATCTTAACAGCCTGGCTATGTACCATTCCCTTCCGGTAGGGACGGTCTTCTGTAAGAGCCTGATATACATCAAGGCACCCCATCAGACGGGAATTAAAATCCAGTTCATCCCCTGTCTTACTGAAAGGATATCCCTTCCCGTTGAGTTTTTCATGGTGGTTGGCTGCCCATTCCGTAATGTCTTCAACACCTCTGATGTTCTCAAGTGCAACTCTTGTATAATACACATGTCTCTTTACTGTCTCAAATTCATCCGGAGTCAGGGCACGGGGAATATCAAGGATGCTGTTTGGCACAGCCAGCTTTCCTAAATCATGTAAGTCAGCTGCAATGACCAGCCGGGCTGTTTCCTCCTGTCCTTTCTTATAATATTCTGCCATTCTGGCCGCTTTTTCTGCCAGACCTTTGGAATGACGTCTGGTAAAGCTGGATTTTGAGTCAACAATTCTGGAAAACACACCGGTAACCTGGCGGATTTTATCCAGGGGCATCTCCATGTCAAAGGATGGAACCAAAGCCTCAAGAGCCGGCTCAATTCTGTCATTGCTTAGATTTTCCCAGACAGACTGTTCCTGCGCCATCTGGTGAAGGATGGCTGCAAGCTGCGGTGAAACCATGCCTGCCTCACACCTCTTCACCCATTTGAGCACCTTTTCATGGGAATAATCTCCGCCTGAATACTTAAAATAGTTTTCAAAACTGTCAGCTGCCGCTATAACCTGGGAAATAAGCGGTATCTCATCACCCTTTAACCCGAAAAACCCATTTCCATCATAGCGCTCATGATGATAGAGAATCACATCCTGAGGCGCTGTCAGAAACGGGTAGTCCTTTACATTCTTTTCTCCAATCACACAATGGCCTCTGGAGCCTTCAAATTCCGTCACTGCATGATCCCATTCCTGGGGAAGCTGTTCATATAGATTTGATTCACTTATACCGTTATCATGGAGAATGGAAAGCGCGGCGGCATCGTAAATCTCTTCTTCCGTTAATTCCAGTCTCCTTGCTATACATACGGTCAGATAAGCAGTTCTCTTTCCATGATTGGACTGCATTCCCAACCGGTCCATCTCAACAAAGTCCAATGCAAACGAGACAGCGATCAGGAAATCATTTAAGCTGAATTGCATGTTGTATCGGCTCCTTCCGTATCCATTCCAGTTGAATTACTGATATTTTAGTAATAATTGTAACATAAGATTATTGTAAATCAGCGTGAAATGTCTGTCAACCGGATTGAGCTTAAACCATGCTCCTCCCATTTCCATTAAATATCAATAAAACAGGAGAAACATGCATTCACGCACCGTTCTCCTGTTTTCATCAGTAATAAGGGTAAACATACTCCTGCTGCGGTTTCTCCGCTGCCACCATATTTTCTGCATCAATGGTGGGATATCCGTCTTTTACCGACAGCTTTCCGGTAACCGTAACCCAGTCATTTTCTTTAAAGTTCAACCCTTTTGAGTCATATGCCATCAGCCCCATAGGCGCCATATCCGCAGAACAGCACCACATAGACAGACGGACCAGTGCGAATTCATTTTCCTGCCGGTTTTCCAGATCCAGAAACACAAACCCCTTCATGGTAATTGTGTACCCCTGGTATTTGTCTGCATGAGCACCAAGCTCTGTCATCCACGCATAATAATCATCGTCTGCAATGGTAATCGTTCTGGCATTCTCATTAAGTCCGTTTAATCCGGCTCCTTTTAAAAGCTCCGGCTGCTGACTTTGTGTCTGCGCAGCATCATCTGCATTCCCATCATAACCGGCACTGTAATCCGGCTGCTCTGGCTCTGTTTCATCTTCATAATAATCAATTCCGGCTGTTGCCTGCTCACTGGCACTTCCATAACCGGTCCCAGCCCCTTCCGAAGAGGAACCAGGTATACTGGAGCTGGAATAGTTCTTAATCGCCGCACTTCCTGCAGGAGGGGCTGGCGGTACTGTTAAAATCAGAATCGGGATTCCAAGAACCAGACAATGAAACAGCCTGCCCTTATATTTCGGACGGAAAATCTTCCCTGTCCCCATGGCTGCCCACAGTACCATAAGTGCGGACAAACCATATAAATAAGGCTTCATTCTCGGCGTCACATAGGAGAGATAGCCGCCTGTAAACGTCAGCCGGAAAAGCAGAATTCCAAAAAACAGATAGCATGCAGACTCCGTCAATGCCTGCACATTGATTCCTTTCCCTCTCAGCTTCATATCCGGATCCCTCCGCTTCCAAGCAATGCAAACATACCTACTACACCAAAGCAGATCAGGAATGTTGTAACAAAAAGACGGACAATAAATTTTTTCTCAAATCCGCCAAGAAGCATTGCTCCATTTTTCAAATCAATCATGGGACCAAACACCAGAAATCCCATCAGCGCCCCTGCCGGGAAAACACCTGCCATGGTTCTTGCCACCACCGCATCCGATGAAGAACACAAAGACAGGATAAATGCCATTGCCATCATAAATGCCACCGAACCCAGAATCGGAATTCCAGCTCCCGACCGGGCCATTCCCGGCCAGACTTCCTGCAGTACAGTGGAAACAAAAATACCGGTAAGCAGGTATTTCCCAACTGTGAAAAATTCATTCTGGGCGTGACGCATCATAAGAAAAAAGCGGGAAGCTTTCGTCTCATCCGCCGCAGGGATCTCATAATCCCCGTACGTTTCTCCCCCCTGTATGGACGGATCCGCTAACAGTATTTTGGGGGGCGGAGAAACAAGGTAAGTAAGTCCAGTCAAAACTGCGCATAAAATTCCCAGACCGCATCTGGCTGCAATTATCTTAAGGTTCCCATTAAAGGCATACCAGGTAGACAGTATCACCACCGGGTTAATCACCGGGGATACCAGCATAAAGGTAACTGCTGCAGACAGTGGAACTCCCTTTTTTACCAGACCTTTAAAAACCGGTACGGAAGCACAGTCACAAACCGGAAGACAAAATCCGGCTGCAATGGCAAAAAGCTGCCCCATGACCACATTTTTTGGAAACTTACTCCGGATCCAGTCTGCAGGCACATAAACCTGAATGGCGGAAGAAAGCAGCACTCCGATAACAAGAAAGGGTACCGCCTGTAAAAACACGCCCAGAAACAACGTGACAAATGATCCCAAAAATGAATTTGCAACCAGATAAATGATGGCCACAGCTGCAGCCAAAAGCAGCATCATCTGGGATCTTATTTCATACCGGAACATATTTTTCTTAATGCGGTCCCATTTTCCCTCTGTAAATACACGGATATCCGGATTAATTCGAAAAAGCCCCTGGGCACTCTGCTCCGCCTTTTTCAAATCCTCTGTTCTTAAATATGCCATATCACTGGCTGCAATCTGGGACATGGAAATCAGTCCGGAATCTGTGATCCGATTCTTCAGTTCTTTTTCCTCTCCCACATAAACAACCTTTTCCACATTGATGGCCGGCTTCATGTGAAACTGTAAAAACATTTCCTCAAATTTATGGAAATGCTCCATTCCATTCCACTCAATCAGAATTAAATCGGCAGGATCAGCCAGAATCTCTTCGCAAATCGAGTCAGCCACTGAAAACTGCGACTCCTCTATTTCCGCCTTAGAATAATAAAGGGAGCGTACTCCTTCCCCTTGGGCAAGGGGTGTATCGCCCCGTTCAAATTGAATCACCAGGACTTCCTGTTCAGAAAGTTCTTCCCGGATTAACCGGTTTATCAGCGTTGTTTTACCGGAATCAAGAAATCCTGTGATTACCCATGCAGGAACCACCATGCGTCATTCTCCTTTAAACAATGTTATAATCTGCTGTTCCTTTATTCCTGTTCCTATGAAACACAAACTGTTTCCTTCTCCGCGGCAGCTTTGAATCTTAAGCATACCGGGTATGTAATGAAAAGAAATGTTTCCCTCAGGACCCTTCACAATCCCTTTTCCTCTGAGAATCATTCCGTCTGCCCTCCCGGTTACCCTGTTAATTTTTGCCTTCAGCTCTGCCTCTGTCAGAAGATCATCACACTCAAAGGTAACCGATGAAAAGATCTCTCTGGCAAAATGAAACAGGGGACGCACGGCAGATTCTCCCTTTCCGCCTGGACGGATCTTCCGGTTCAAAACGCCGGACTTTTTAAGTTCTTTCTGTAAGGTCTCCGCCAAAGTTACCCGGTTTCCCTCACGAAATATCTCTGCAGGAATGCTGTCCCAGAAATCCGCTTCAATTCTGGCTTCAGGATTCAGTTTCCTGATTTTATCCATGATGTCTTCTGTCTCTTTTGCACTTTCGCTTATATGGCTTAAGAGAATTAAATCACCGAACTGAATCTGGTTAATAAACACTTCTCCGAAATTCTCTCTGTATTTATCAAAATTCATCACATCCACCACAGTGATGCAGCGGCAGATCTTCACAATGTCCTTCCGTTTCATGCACACCTTAATAATATCCGACAGCCTTCCGGCTCCGGACGGCTCCACCAAAATCACATCAGGCTCGTATTCTTCTGCAATCTGTCCCATGGCTCTGTTAAAATCTCCGGTCAGACTGCAGCAGATGCACCCAGAATTTAAGCTGGTCACAGTCAAACTGTCACTTTTTAAAAGTTCCGCATCGATTCCTGCATCACCAAAATCATTTTCAATCACTACAACCTTCCGGTTCTGAAAAACAGCGGGGACCATCGTCTGAATCAATGTGGTCTTACCTGCCCCCAGAAAGCCGGATATGATATATAAATCTACCATCTTATCTACTCCTTATCGTGACCTAGCCTTTCACTCCGAGCAGCTTCTTTCCAATAAAAATAAGCAGAAGAAAAACGACCCCCACTAAAACAATGGTTCCTCCCGGTTTTAACCCCAGATAATATGCGGCAAAAAGGCCGATTATCATAAATATCACATCAAAACCGATGGCATAAAAAACCGTCTGCCTGTAATTTTTTGAAAACTGCATGGAACAGGCTGTGGGAATTACCATCATGGAAGAAACAATTAACGCTCCTACGGTCCTTGCCGCAATGGATACTGTAACCGCTGTTAACACGGTAAATATAAAATTCACTATTTTCACCGGAACTCCGGCGAGTCTGGCACTCCTCTCATCAAGAGCAATATAAAACAGCTCTTTATAAAGGAGTAAAAACAGCAGGAGGACCGTTAAGGACACTCCTATCACCAGAAACATCTCCATATCACTGATTGCTACAATACTGCCAAACAGAAAGCTGTTAAAATTGGCAGAATTCTTCACAAAACCGGAGAGCACACCTGCCAGACCGATTCCTGCAGACATGATAATCGCAATGGACATTTCTGAATAACGGGGCAGTTTTCTCCGTATGGCCTCGATTCCAAGGGCAGCTATGATACAGGCGGCCACGGCTCCGGCCACCGGATTGATCCCCATAATAAGCCCGAAGGCGACTCCTGCAAGGGAAGTATGGGAAAGCGCGTCTCCGATCATGGAAAGTCTTTTTAATACAATCACGACACCGATGCAGGGAATTACCATTGCAAGCAGGATTCCCACTACAAAGGCCTTCTGCATAAAGGCATAATTAAATATCTCCATCACAGTCAGCCTCCCCCGGGGTTGTTATTTGTCTCATTACGCCATCTTCCAGGCGAAAAATGCTATCCGCCAGTCCAGCCAGCCGTTTCCGGTCATGTGTTACCATAAAAACAGTCATATGATCATCGCGATTGAAATTCTTTATCAGACGGTAGAACTCTTCCGTATTCTTTTCATCCACACCGGTGGTCGGCTCGTCAAGAATCAGAAGACGGGGCCTGTTAACCAGGGCTCTCGCCAGCAAAACCCGCTGCTGCTGTCCGCCTGAAAGCTTTCCGATCAGGCGCTTTCTGTATGGTTCCATTCCCACCTCACAGAGCGCTTCCGTCACTTTTTCCTTCTCTTTTTTTCCTGCAAAACGAAACAGCCCGATCTGGCTGTACAAATTCGCCTGAATGATCTCCTCAACGGAGGCCGGAAAGTCCTTGTAGGTATCCATTCCGTTCTGGGGAACATATCCCACTTCCTTCCAGTCACTAAACTGACGAATGTCCTTTCCCAGCAGTTTAAAGCTTCCTGCCTCTCTGGTTAAAGACAGCTCTCCCAAAAGTATCCGGATCAGCGTACTCTTACCCGCTCCATTATCACCGGTGAGTGCAGCAAAACCGCCTTGGGGAACAGTTAGATCCACCCCGTTTAAAACCCGAGTTCCTCCGTAGGAAAATGTCAGTCCCTTCATTTCAATCGCGTTCACATGTTTACTCCTGTTCTTTTATTCCAGCGCTTCTTTTAATACGGTAAGATTCTTCTCCATAACAGAAAAATAATCATCCCCATTTTTTAACTGTTCATCCGTCAGTCCTTCTAAAGGATTTAAAACTTCAGTTTTTGCGCCGGTTTCTTTTGCTATGGTCTCCGCCACTTTGGGGCTGACCAGATCTTCAAAAAATATGATTTTTACATTATTTTCCTTTACAAAGTCTATGACTTCAGCCATTCTTGCAGGATCCGGCTCTGAATCCGGTGACAGTCCCTCAATGCCCATCTGAGTCAGTCCATAAGCATCGCAAAGATATCCAAATGCCTCATGGGCAACGACTACCGACTTGTTTGGCAGGGGAGACAAGGTATCTTTATATTTCTTGTCCAGTTCGTCAAATTTACCGGCATAGGTTTCATAATTAGTCTGGTAGTATGCTTCATTCTCAGGGTCTGCCTTTACAAAGGCATCCTTGATATTCTCCATCTCTTTCTTCGCGTTAGCCGGGCTCAGCCATACATGAGGATCAAATTCTCCATGCTCATGTTCCTCACTTTCAGCTTCCTGGCTTTCCTCCTCCTCATGTTCGTGCCCCTTCCTCAAAGTGATTCCCGAAGACGCCTCTGCAACAGTCAGATTCTTATTTTTAAGAGATTTTAACACATCCTCTGCCCAGTGCTCCATTCCGGCTCCGCTGTATACGAATACATCCGCTTTTTCCAGGCTTGTGATGTCCTTTGTTGCCGGTTCCCAGTCGTGTGGCTCTGTTCCTGCAGGAACCATGTTGGTAACATCTACTTTATCGCCGCCTATTTTCACGGCAAAATCATACATCGGATAGAAGCTTGCCATAACACTCAGCTTTGTGCTGTTATCTGCTTCCTTTTTTTGTCCGCAGCCTGATAACAGTGCTGCAGAAACTGCTGCTGTAAAAAGAACTGCTTTCATTGTTCTGTTTGTTTTGTTCATTTATTAAATCCTCCGGTTTTTATGTTTATTTCTGATCCTTGTATGTATCATCTTATTCAATCATCCATACGGATCTTTAAATCCACAAGAGAAACCGGGCACAGAAAACGCCCTGCAAAATAAGGCAGCACTGTATATTTTGTAATCTGGCAGGAAACAGCCACCACTGCAGCTGTTCCGATTGCCTCAGAAATAACGCTGATTGCCGAAATACATATTTCAAGCTCGTGACAGACTCTGCAATGCCTGCCTGTGCATTCGTGGGAAAGGTGGGTGAATACAAAAAACGATGAGCCCCATAAAACCATTGTGAGAATTAAAGCTGTCACAAGGGCTGCCCATTGTCTGAGATTTAATCTGCCTTTCATAATAAATCCTTTCTTGCCTGTTGTTACTGCTGGCATCCGCTGCAATAGCCATAAAGCACCATGTGCTTCTGATCCAGCTTAAATCCATGATCTTCATGGATATGGCGGTAAAATTCATCCAGCCTGGAGCATTCTAAGGGAATCATGGATCCGCATTTTAAACAGACCAGCTTTCCCACATTCCGGTTTATTTCCTCACCAATATATCGAAACTGGGCCTTCGACCCGTCAACGGACGGAATCTTCACAACCACTCCATCCTCACATAAACGTTCCAGCGCCCGGTATACCGTAGTCTGTCCTACATGAATCCCGTCCTTTCGAAGACGTTCCATAAATTCTTCCACTGTACAGAATATTTCTTTTTGTTTTTTTAAGCAGCTGACAATCATTTCCTGCTGCCTGGTCCGGTATCTTCCACGTTCTGCCATATTCATCCCCTATTTTCGAAATCAGAAATCATTTTCATATTATAGCACTCTTCTCTTAAATGTCAAGGCGAATCCGAAAATCATTTTCTGTTTCATTGATAAAAATTCATCTTTTACCTCTCCTGGCTCTTGACAATGTGTTTTTAAACTGTTATTATGTTCATAAATTTATAAATATTTTACTTTTTGAACAAAAAGGAGGAGCCTATGCAAGCAATCATCCTGGCTGCCGGTATGGGACGGCGTCTGAAACAGTTAACTGAGAATCAGCCCAAATGTATGGTACCTGTAAACAAAATTCCGCTAATTGAACGAATGTTAAAGCAGCTTGACCAATATGATCTGGAAAAGATCATACTTGTGACTGGTCACAAGGGGGAACTTCTGCGTTCCTTTGTGGAATCCCTTTCCCTACATACTCCGGTAGTTTTTATTGATAATCCGGTTTATGAAACAACCAACAATATCTACTCACTTTATCTGGCTAAGGAATATCTCCTGGAAGCTGATACTCTTCTACTGGAGTCAGACCTGATATTTGAACAGGAGGTATTAACCCAGATCATTAAGGACCCACGTCCTAATCTGGCCCTGACCGCTCCTTTTGAAAGCTGGATGGATGGCACGGTTGTGCTTATTGACCAACAGGACAATATCATGAAGTTTTTAACCAGAAAAGACTTCCGCTTTGAAGACATCCATTCCTACTATAAAACGGTTAACATATACAAATTCAGCCAGAACTTCTCCTCCACCCATTATGTTCCCTTTTTAGAGGCATACAGCAAGGCATTAGGAAATAACGCCTATTATGAGCAGGTACTGAAAGTCATCTCCCTTCTGGATGATCACGATTTAAAAGCCTCCCGTTTAGAAAATGGTTTCTGGTACGAAATCGATGACGAACAGGACTTAGATATTGCGGAATCCATTTTCACAGACTCCCAAAGCAGACTGCTCCGCCTGTCTGAGCGGTACGGAGGATACTGGCGCTATCCGGGGCTGTTGGATTTCTGCTATCTGGTAAATCCCTATTTTCCTAACAGCCGTCTCATGGGAGAGATCAAAGCCAGTTTTGAGATTCTCACAACCAGCTATCCTTCGGGGCTGGATATTAACAACCTCCTTGCTGCAAAGTCCCTGGGACTTGATAAAAACCAGGTATTAACAGGAAATGGCGCCACGGAACTGATCAAGCCCCTTCTTCGCAGCTTTAAAAAACCGGTTGGAGTTCTCCGTCCTTCTTTCTCGGAATATGAAAACTGCGCTGGTTCTGCTATCCCGTATACCATTTCCACCAGGGATTTCACTTATACGGCACAGGATCTCATGGATTTTTACAGTGATAAGGAAATCGACGCTCTGGTTTTAGTGAACCCGGATAATCCTACGGGCAATTACATAAAAAAAGAAGATGTTCTTAAGCTCGCACGGTTCTGCGGGGAAAGAAACGCTCTGCTGATTCTGGATGAATCATTTCTGGATTTTTCAGATAAGGAAGAATCACCGTCGCTTATGACACCGGGGCTGTTAAACGCGAATCAGAATCTGGTACTTATAAAAAGTATATCAAAATCCTATGGTATACCGGGATTGCGGCTTGGAATCATAGCTTGTGCCAATCCGGATATCATCGCTCTTGTACGCAAAGAGCTTCCCATCTGGAACATCAATTCTCTTGCGGAATATTTTCTTCAGATATTTGAAAAGTACCAGGGGGATTACCACGATGCCTTAAAGCAGTTTCAGGAGACTAAAGATGAAATGTACGGAATGCTGGGTTTAATAAGACAGCTGACTTTATACCCGTCCCAGGCTAATTTCATTCTCTGCGAAGTAAAGGACGGCTGCTCTGCCCATCAGATTGCCGAACTGCTTTTAAACCGTTACAACATTCTTGTGAAGGATCTCTCCCACAAACCGGGAATGGAAGGCAGAGAGTGTATCCGGATTGCAGTCAGAAACAAAGAGGATAATAAACGTCTATGCGACGCTTTAAAACATATATTACGATAATTTCAGGAGGTAATTAAAATGAATGCACAGGAAACAGCGAACGAAACATGGAAACAGATCTGGGTAAGAAAAGGAAAGGCAGACGGAAATGACTTACTCTCCTTTGACGGCTACGAGGCAACTCAGGTGGATATGGAGGAAGTGGCCAAGCAGATTACGAAACGGCTGGATATAAAAAAAGGTGACAAAGTTCTGGAAGTGGGCTGCGGTGCAGGTGCAATTGCCCAATACCTAGACTGTGACTACACAGGTATCGACTATTCCCACACACTGGTCAAAAAACATATCGAAATACTTCACAATTCCGTATTAACCGGAGAAGCTGCAGATTTACCTTTTAAAGACCACTCCTTTGATAAAGTGATCTGCTACGGAGTTTATCTCTACTTTGACGATAAGGAATATGCAAAAAAAGCCACCAGTGAGCTGTTACGAGTTGCCAGAAAGAGCGTGCTTATCGGCGAACTTCCCATTCGTTCCCACCGCAAAGAGCATCTTCTTTTTACAACGGATGAATTTGAAGGCTGGGAAATCAGCGACGGTTTCTACGATCCTTACAGAAATGACCGTTTTAATGCAATTTACCGCCACGTTTAATAATTATAGAAGAAACTATTTTTATAAGCCCCGCCCGATTATAAAGGAGCGGGGCTTATAAAACAGGGTTTTAGGAACTGACTTACGGCGTAACCCGGTTTAAATCTCTTGGGAATAGGGAAGACAGGCGCACATTATCCTGATCAAGCAATCTTCCTGTAAAACGTTCCAGCCCCAGTCCCAGACCTCCATGAGGCGGCATACCGTATTTATGCATCATCAGATAGCTTTCAAATAAGTCCGCATTCATCCCCCGGCTCCTCATTTTATTTAACTGTTTCTGATAAGAATGAATTCTCTGACCTCCGGTCGTAATTTCCAGACCTTTAAACAGTAAATCAAAGCTTTCCGTTTCTTCCTGATTCTCTTCACTGTCCATGGCATAAAATGGTCTTTTTCTACTGGGATAATGAGTGACAAATACAAAATCGCTTCCTGTTTCTTTTTTTATGAGCTGTGAAAGTAATTTCTCCTCCTCCGGCTCAAAGTCATCATAGTCCGCAATTGGTCTGTTAAATTTCTCAGAAATCAGTTCTTTCGCCTCCATGAATTTAATTGCCGGAATTTC
Source organism: Bacillota bacterium (assembly GCA_023460575.1). Classification (GTDB taxonomy): domain Bacteria; phylum Bacillota; class Clostridia; order Lachnospirales; family Lachnospiraceae; genus Lacrimispora. Next base: position 6,193 of record JAEWPQ010000278.1, on the reverse strand, counting down.
CTTTATATAAGGTAGCTTTACATTTAAAATCCTCCGTTCTTCTTCATAACGGGCTTCCAGCACTTCCATCACATGACGAAGCATTCCTGTTTCCATTTCCATAACATCTTTAAAGCTTCTGATATATCCCATTTCAAAATCTACACTGGTATATTCATTAAGGTGTCTGGAAGTATCATGCTTTTCAGCCCGGAATACCGGTGCAATCTCAAAGACCCGTTCATATATCCCCACCATCATCTGCTTATAAAACTGCGGACTTTGAGCCAGATATGCCTCCTTGCCAAAATAATCGAAGCGGAAGATATTGGCTCCTCCTTCGGCACCTGCATGAACAATTTTCGGAGAATGGATCTCTGTAAAATTCTCCTGTTTCAGGAACTCACGTATTCCCAGGGTGATTCCCTCCTACAATAAAAATATAGCCCGTTCTCTTTCATTGCGCAGAGTCACCGGTCTGAAATTCAGAAGATTTTCCAGGGAAGTATCCACCCGTTTATTATTAATAACAATGGGAATCTGCTGATCTGGCTTTGATAAGATTTCCATATCCAGCAGCTGCAGTTCATAGCCCGTTTTAGACCGCTCTTCCGGGATTACCTGAGCAGTTGCTGTCACGCAGCTCTCTTCTGCCAGATCTTCCAGATCAAACAATGAATATTCACTGCTGTAAATACATTGGACCACTTTTCTTTTTGTTCTTAACAGGATAAATGCAAACCCACTCATTTTTCTGATTTTATAAATACTTCCATGAATTTTTATCGTTTCACCAAGATGACTGGCCAGATTCTCAGCTTCTACAGTTTCATTCTCTATAATTCCAACAATATTCTTCAAAATTTTTTCCTCCAGGATTTATGGGATATCATATTAAAACTGTCCCTTTCCATCCATAAGGACATCATCCATATGCCCCACACGATCACCACCTCTCATGATTGCCCGTATGGGTAAAAAAATAGAACCACACGGATCAATTACCTTCACCAATGCGGTCCAGAATTATAATTCTTTCCACATAGGCACAGCAACGAAAGCGCCTGCACCTATGATTACTCAAAGATACAAGCGCTATCAATCGTCGTCCCTATTCAACACGAAAATTTGTTGATTACGATTCATCATAGCCACCTCTTCTGTTATATTAATAGTAAACAGATTATCACAGATAATAAAACATGTCAAATGCAATTTCTTTATAAAATGAATCCCAGTTCTTTGGCCTTTTCCATGAGCACTGGCTGAATAAGGGGATAAGTCCAGTGTTCGGGTAACTGCTCCGTCATGATTATTTCTGCTATTTCGTGATGCAGCTCTTCTTCAAAGGAATAAATTTCTGCAAAATAAAGCATTCCAAGGCTTTCTTCCTCCAGATACTCTCCATCTCTGGTTTCACCGCAGACGGAGTATACGCATAACGGAGTAAGATCATATTCCACTGCACCAGTCTCTTCCTTAAGTTCCCTCTTTGCAGCCTCTGTTATATCCTCGGAAGCCTCTCTGTGGCCTCCAGGCACTTCGTATGTGTCCCTGTCTTTATGCCTGCAAAAAACCCATTTCCCCTGATTTCTCGAAATAATAACTGCAAATTTCAGCATATCATCCTCTGCATCATCATAAAATTTTACCTTTGTCATCCTTATTTCCTGTATCCTTCCTGCTTTCATTAAACTGCTTCCATCATACCATGAAATAAATAACGGCAAAAGTAAAAAAATGGTAAAATTTAGATATAGCAAATTTCGAAAAAATCGTTATAATGATATCTAATTAGTCTGTTATGTACTGATAATGATTATCTTTTGAATATACTAAAACCTAGTATTTAGGTGTGTTAATTTTTAAAATATACGTTTTTTTATACTAAAAAAGGCGCAGTTTAACCAAAACCACGCCACCGATTTCAGACTAATTTCGACAATATCTATTATATAATACCGCTTTATTGTTTGTCAATGCAAACAAAATTAACGCTGAAATTTGAATTTACATAATCTTTAACGGAAAAATCAAAGCATTTTGGTCGAATAATGTACTATTCGCCGTCAAAAAACACGTCACTGAAAAGGAGCAATATCAGTATGCCTCGCAGAGGAGAAAACATTTATAAACGCAAAGATGGCCGTTGGGAGGGCAGACAATTAAAAACCGACGGCAAATATCAGTATTTCTATGGAAAAAGCTATCGTGAAGTAAAAGAAAGAATCAAATCTTATCAGGAGAACGGGAAAAACATTACGAAAAAGGAGATTAAAGAACTTGTAACTGCTTCCTCTCTTTTTGAGTCATGGTTGGACAGCGAGATTTCAAAAAGGGTAAAACCGTCTACTTACGAAAGCTATTACCATTGCTTAAAAAAGTATATCATCCCTTTTTATGTAAGCAGGGATGATAATCAGATAACTGAAAATTCAGTTTTAGAATTCGTAAAAATCATGCATGATGACATTTCTATTTCCCAATCTTACAAAAGAAAAATACTGGCGGTTTATAAAACTGCCCTCAGAGAGATATTAAGCAATACTACTGACTCACTTATAATACTAAATCACATAAAATTTCCAAGAACAGAGCAAAACGAAGTACAGGTTTTTACAATGAAGGAACAATGTCTGATTGAAAAAGCAGTTTTAAGCTGCCCTGACAAGCGAACACTTGGCATTGTCTTGTGCTTTTACTCAGGAATACGTCTGGGCGAACTCTGTGCTTTAAAATGGAGCGATTTTGATTTTGAAAACGGAACATTGTTTATCAGCCGCACTGTATCCCGAACAAAGAATTTTTCTGATGAAGAGAATAAAACCATACTGCTGATTGGTACTCCAAAAAGCCGTACCTCCTCAAGAAAGATTCCTCTTCCATCATTTTTAATTATCATTCTTAATGAATATTATAAAATTATAGGAAAAGACCATTGCTATATTATGACCGGCAGTGAAATTCCCATTGATCCCAGGGCATTTCAGAAGCTATATAAAAAAATACTTAATAAGGCAGGAGTTTCTGATCGTAAATTTCATGCAATCCGTCATACTTTTGCTACCCGGGCATTAGAACTAAATGTAGATATCAAAACAATCAGTGATATATTGGGACACTCAAACGTCTCCATTACGATGAATATTTATGCCCATTCTTTGATGGAACAAAAAAAGATAGCAATTGACCGCTTTAATAATATGCATATGGCCAGCATGGAACCCGGACAATTCGCCGTCATAAATCCCGTCAAAGAGGTGGCTTTCCCCAGTAAAACTGCGGATTTCTAAGGTGTAAGACACAGTTTTGGTTAAACTGCGAAACTCTATATTTAACATAACAGACAAAAACAACCAAATTACTCAATAACAGATAAACTCAGGAGGAATTCAGTATGAAGAAATTCAAGGATTTCAGCATTACAAAAAAGCTTCTCACAGCTTTTATAAGTATGATTGCCATTATACTTCTGGTGGGAATTGTTGGGATTTTCGGCATGGTCCGAATCAATCAGATGGATACATATTTATACGAAAATCGGACAGCTCCCATACGCGAATTGTTTAACGCATCTAACAGCATAAATCAGATTCGTTCTGACTCACGTGGGGTGATCGTCTATGCCGGTGATGCCAAAGAATTAGAAAAGCTGGAACAGAGTTACACTTCCAATAAGGAAACGTTTCTAAAAAATCTTGATCTTTATAGGGCAAGTATGAAAAACGCTGATATGATTCTTGTCATGGACGAAATAAGTCAGTTGTTCAAAGAATCCTATGCACCTGCCATTGAAAAATCAATTGCTGAAGCAAAGCAGGGTAATTCAAAGGAAGCATTGTCCGTATTAGCAAGTCAGGAAGAAAGTATCAATAAAATATTTGAAGATTTTGATAAACTGATTGAGAGGCGTATGGAATCCGCTCATGAAACCAGCCTGGATAATGATAAGACTGCACTAATTCTAACCCTCATTCTTATTATTATTGTAATAGCCGGAGCCGGTGCTGCTCTTTACTTGAGCTTTAAGATTTCCTCTATGATCAGCAAACCTATCACTCAGATAGTTGAGGCTGCTAAAAAAATCGCTCTCGGACATGTGGATGTTGACTTAAATGAAATTGACACCAAAGATGAAACAGGACAGCTTGCAGATGCCTTTAATGAAATGCTTGACGGAATCCGTAAACAGGTATTAATAGCCGAAGAAATCAGCAACGGTGATTTTACACAGGAGGTTCCCCTCCGTTCCAATGATGATATCCTGGGCCTTGCACTCCGCAAGATTGAAACTGATTTAAACAAAACTCTTCTCCTGATCAGCTCAGCTGCAGAGCAGGTCAATACCGGCGCAGAGCAGGTATCCTCCGCAGCCCAGGCTCTTGCGTCCGGTTCCACCGAACAGGCTGCAACAGTAGAAGAACTGAATGCATCCATTGCCACCGTAGCAAGACAGGCTGACCAGAATGCAACCAATGTCCGCCTTGCAGCCGGATATGTACATCAGACCGGAGCTGGAGTGGAAGAAAGCAACAGCCACATGGAGAACTTAAATGGTGCCATGGAAAAAATCAGCACTGCTTCTGAGAAGATTTCCAATATTACAAAAGTTATTGAAGATATTGCATTCCAGACAAACATTCTCGCTTTAAACGCAGCAATCGAGGCTGCCCGTGCAGGCAATGCAGGAAAAGGATTTGCAGTGGTAGCTGACGAAGTACGGAATCTGGCTACAAAATCTGCGGAGGCCGCTCAGGAAACTGCCGCTCTTATCGTGCGCTCTGTGGAAGCCGTATCAGAAGGCGGACATATGGCGAGCGAGTCCGCAAGAATTCTCCGCGAGGTATCTGAAAAATCCAGACTGGTAGAACAGGCCATTCAGGAAATCGAGAACGCTTCTGCACAGCAGGTGATCGCAATTGAAGAGATTAATCAGGGGCTCTCCCAGGTATCTTCCGTTGTCCAGACCAACGCAGCAACTGCAGAAGAAAGCTCTGCCTCCAGTGAAGAGCTGGCAGCTCAGTCTGTGACTTTACAGCAGGAGGTCGGCAAATTCAGTTTAAAAGGTGACCAGACATTTTCCTCTTATGAATTTAAAGAGACTTCATACCCGGTTAACAGAGACTTCACCAGCTCCGACAAATATTAGTTTCATATGATAAAGGCAGGGCAAGAATCCATTGTGATTCCTGACCTGCCTCTTTTTATATGAGCACATCCAAAGCTTCTTCAAACCATTCCATACAAAGTGCCGTCCAGGTCTCCCAGGCCTCTTCCCGCTGTTGGCTCAGGCTTTCGTAGCGTGCAGCATCACTCCAGCCATCATCTGCCCAGAATTCCCTGGATTCCTGCCAGTCCTTAAGCAGTTTTTCACAGGCACAATCCAGCTCTTTTACCCTGTCCTCTGCCTGTATAAGACGATCTGTTACAAGCCGCATTTTCCAATCAGTATAAGCTTCCTCGCTGGATATTTCCTTCAGCCGGTGCCTTTCTGCTTTCGGAACTGCCCGGATCCCGGCAATTAACGCCTGCTCTTCCGCTTTGATCTGTGCAGCGATTTCCTCTCCATATACTTTCCTGCTGCGTTCCAGATAATGAGCATATTTAAAAGGATAATAAAAAACGGACTGATCTTCAAATATTAGTATGGATTCCGCTACCCGGTCAAGAAAATACCGGTCATGGGATACGAACAAAATTGTTCCTGTAAATGCCATAAATGCAGACTCCAGCGTTTCCTTCGCCTGAATATCCATATGGTTGGTTGGTTCATCCAGAATAAGAAAATTGGGTCTGCTCTGTAAAAGCTCCGCCAGAACCAGCCGCGCCTTTTCTCCCCCCGAAAGAACACTCACACGTTTTCCGGCTTCCTTTCCTCCGAATAAATAGGATCCAAGAATGCTTCGAACCTCTTTTTCTGTCAGTACCGGAAACAGATCGTGAAAATGATCTGCTACGGTTTTATCCGAGCTGATCTCGGAAGACTGCTGATCAAAATAGCCTATGGTGATCTGATTCCCCAGTGAATAATCCCCGGATAATCCCGGGATCAGACCGGCAGCGGTCTTTAAAAATGTACTCTTTCCTGCTCCATTTTGTCCAAGAATACCGATTTTTTGCCCTCTTCGAATCCGGAATGTAAGCTCAGCAAGGGGCTTATCATACCCGATTTTTAAATGTTCTGATTCAAATACCCATTTGCTTCCTAAGACAG
>JAEWPQ010000277.1 GCA_023460575.1 Bacillota bacterium | reverse complement strand
TGGATAACTATAAGCCCAACAGCTTTTCTCCCACTTTTACAATGTCTCCGGCACCCATAGTTATCAACAAATCACCGTGTATACAATTTTCTAAAATAAATGTTTCAATCTCATCAAACGAGGTAATATAATGCGCTTTTACACCTTTTTTCTCTATTCTATCCACTATATCTGCAGAGCTGATCCCCAGATTGTCGGTTTCTCTTGCTGCATAAATTTCTGCCAGAACTACCTCATCTGCCAGAGACAGTGCATCTGCAAAATCGTCAAGAAATGCCTTTGTACGTGTATAAGTATGGGGTTGGAAAACAACCCAAAGCTTTTTATGGGGATAATGCTTAGCTGTATTCAGGGTTGCACGAATCTCCTGGGGGTGATGGGCATAATCATCAATAATGGTGACGCCTCCCAGCTCTCCCTTCTTTTCAAAGCGCCTGTTGGTACCTGTAAAATGTTTTAGCCCCTTTTTCACCTGATCAAGTGATATTCCAAGCTCCGCGCAAACGGCGGCAGCTGCCAGGGAATTATATACATTGTGTTCTCCGGGTACTCCAAGGGTAACCGAATCTACGACAGTACCATCAATCTTTAAATCATAGGTAGCTCTTGCCAGATCATCAAACTGAATGGTCTCCGCCTGGTACCTGCTTCCGGCTTTCTTTCCAAACGTAATCACCTTACAGGGAAGATCACGAACGATCTCCTCGATATTTTCAATGTCGTTATTAATCACCAGCAGTCCATCCTCAGGCAGCTTCTGGGCAAACAGCCGAAAAGAGTTACGAATATCCTTGATATCTTTAAAGAAATCCAGATGATCTGCCTCTATATTTAGAATAATTTCAACAGTCGGATAAAAGGACAGAAAACTGTTGGTATATTCACAGGCTTCGGTCACAAAAAGTTCCGGCCCGCCCACACGAATATTTCCCCCTATGGAGTTTAAAATTCCTCCTACGGAAATAGTGGGGTCCGCATCTGCACAGAGAAGAACCTCTGTAATCATAGAGGTTGTCGTTGTTTTTCCGTGCGTTCCCGAAATGGCTATAGAATTCTCATAATTCTTCATCATCTGACCAAGCAGCTCTGCCCTGCTTAAAATGGGCAGTCCCTTTTCTTTTGCAGATTTCAGCTCCGGATTATCAGAATGTACCGCAGCCGTATAAACCACCACATCGATTCCTTCTGTAATATTCTCAGCACACTGTCCATACGCAATCTTTGCACCTTTTGCTTCCAGGTGGTGCGTCAGTTCCGATTCATGTGAATCTGATCCGGTTACTGAAAATCCCTCATCCATGAGAATCTCAGCCAGACCGCTCATGCTGATTCCTCCAATTCCGATAAAATGAACTGCCTGTGGTTTATGAAAATCAATCTGATACATGCTTTATCCATCCTTAATTTATTGTTTTGTTTATGTAACGGTTACTTCCACTTACTTTTACTGCTTTTTACTAATAAAGTCAACCGCTTTCTTCTTTATTATATAAGAAAAATGGAAGAAAATCTACCTGGGAATCCAAACTGGGAAAATGCGGCATGGTGCGATGCTCCGTTTGCTGCTGTGGGATTTTTCATGTAACATAAAAATGCACCTTACAGATTCTATGACCTGTAAAGTGCACTTTATGACACGGAAATTATGTTCCGGATAATGCAAGTCCTGCCCGTACAGGCAGAAGTTCTCTAAAACCATCGTTTCCGGCCGAAGCCTCTGCTACTGAAGCAATTAGATAAAGCATTTCCTTATAACTTCTAAAAAGCTGCTGCTGTCTGCCCTCTCTCCAGTAAATTATTCCCTGCCAGGTTGCGTGTTCGTGAAATAGTACTTTAATAGAAAAGGAAGCAATCTTCCCCCCTCTTCTGCAGAGCGTACATGCATCACTGGATATCAGCTGTCCATAATTCAGCCCGTACTTGGGTATGTCGTCATTTTTCAGTTCATATTCCATAAATGTACCAAGAGACTTTGCAAGATCCACCGGCTCCACCTGCTGCTCCAATGTCTCAGACGGTATATTTTGGTAATTTCCGGTAAACTTTCCGGAATGGTAGGTATCAATTGCCACATGGCAGGTAGTCATAATGTTATTAACCTGCTCTTTTCTGTCGTTACCGGTCAAAAGCAGGTACATGGCAAGAATCAGTTCAAGTTCACTTTCAAAAGGTATCTTTGCATCTCCTTCAATCCACTTTATATTCCCCTGCCAGCTTGCATAATACCGATACTGTACAAAAACATAAAAAGTAGCCAGTTTTCCTGGTCTTTCTTTTTCACTGCTTTTATTTATTTCGGGAGAAAGATCTTCTATTCCCGAAAACTGCCGCCTTTGAACCGTCTGCTTAGGACAGCCCAGCTGATCAAATAACCGATCCATATTAAAAAACATCTCCAGCAGGCTTTCAAATAATATTCCTCCAGAGCCGCTTTCATGAAATAAAATTCCTTTTATACTATTATCTTCAAATTCATCTACCGCTATTGTAAAATACCTGTCTGAATTACGAACCACGCTCATTCTTCCAACTGTCATCCCTTCACCATAGTCTTTCATTTGCAAAATCATTATATAAAAAATCGGTTACATTTCGGTTACATAACATTGTTTTAGATAATTATATTTTATCACATGTAACTGATGAATGAAATAGAAAATATAAACAAAAAACTCCCGACTTTAACTGGGTCAGGAGTTTTTAAATTTGTGATCTTCTATCAGACTGTTTCGGAAAAGAAACGGTCAAATATAAGATATTTATACCTGTTAAGAACACCCAGCAGAATATTACCCAATACTCCAATTGCAAGGATCTCTCCAATTCCAACCGTGACCATCGCATACCATATCATATCCGGTGAGCCATAAGCATAACGCAGGACCCAAGGAATAATAACAACATTTGACAAAATAGGCGGTATACATACCAGCCATTTATTTCCACGGAGTTTGTAAGCTCCAACCGCTCCAATCAGAGTGGCCAAACTGCCAAAAATCACATCAAGTGCTGCTGCGCCGCACAGGAGATTAGACAGAAAACAACCGATAAATAATCCGGGAATTGCAGCTGGGGTAAAGTAGGGAAGGATACATAGCATTTCCGAAACACGAAACTGGACTGGTCCGAAGCTGATGGGGGCAAATGCCATGGTCAGCACCGTGTAGATTGCAGCAATAACTGCAGAAAAAACCATGAAATGGGTTTTTACTGATGATTTGTGACTCATATTTTTTTCTCCTCTAGTTTTGTTTTAGGTGTGGAAGGTCACGAACACACCGGTCTTTGTTGTGAAATGCCTTGATTTTAAAAGGAATATCACGGCCTTATTATTGCCTTTCAGATACTAAAAATCAGGTGTTGACATAACTTTGACACAATTATGCCTGCGATATACTTTAACCACCTTATTTTCAAATTTTTCAGACTGCTACAGTATACCATTACCTATTAGATTTATCAAGTGGCTCATTGGTTTCTGCCAGTAGTTTATCCTTCTCTTTAAAGTTATCCATAAAATAATCTTCACAAAGTCGTTTATCTTCCTCCGCTGGACTGGAATAATCAGCTTTAATATCTGTTTTTACATTTCGGCTAAATGTATTCACTGCACTATCCACTCTATTCATGAAAGCATTCCAATTTTTTTCAGACATATTAATACTACCTTTAAGGTCATTTTCTAAATCCGCGTTAATCTTTTCCATGAATTTTAATTTCCAATTCAATACTTCATTTTTAAATGCTTCTGTTCCCGCTTTTTTTGATGATACGTCGGTATGACAGTATTTATTCAACCCAGCTATTTCCATAACGATTTTCCTCCTCCACTCTGCTTTCTATAATAATATTATAACCAATGTATTCTGAGTTCTCAATCACTATTTATGAAATTCCCATGATACGCTCTGACACAACTCTGTATAAACCAGATCAACCCCCTGTAAAAAACAAGAGCCATTCCCTGTCCTGAAAAGGCAGGAAATAACTCTCTATAAACTTCTGAGATGCAAAATAGTTCAACATAAAACACGACCGATTTGCGGAAATAATTTTAACTTTATTTCATTTATCCATAGCCAAAGAAGAGACTTATTTTTTCATCCACCACTCCTCAGGAATTGTGTCCAATTCAATAATACAGTTGATCTGGTGAGACAGCACATCCTTTGTCACCTCAAAAATCGCTTTTGCATTACATAAAATGCAGGCTGCATAACCAAAAGATGTCTTAGCTGCTGCACCTCTGTCATAGAAGGCCTGTTCCAGTTTTGTGTAATTTTCTGAGATACGATCCGTGACAGAATTATCATGACGATGCATAAAGGAAGGCTTTACCTGACCGTCAGGCATAACGATCTTAAAATATGTGGGTTCCTTAGTCAGTCGATCCGGCACATCTAAGTGTTCTTCCACGCAGTGAATAAAGGTGTTTCTCTCATGACCCACTCCTAGAAGCAGAATTTTACCGTTTCTATCTTTTAACCGATCATAGCATCCCCCTGGAGGGCAGGGAGTTGTTCGATTTTCTTCTCCTTCAATAAATGCTTTGCTATCCTTTCCGTACACAGCTACACTATGGGTCGGATGGAGCGAACGGAGCACACCTTTCCGTTTCATAAAAAGATTAGGTAAAATCCCCACACAGGCGGGCTCTATCCGGGGATCAAATACATTATGATATTCAGACATGGCAGCCCAAGTATGGGTAGGCAGTATTAGAAGACCTTCAGACAGATATTCCATAAAGGCATCCAGTACGGTATCCGCTCCCCCTTCAACCTCTCCGATTGCTTTCATAGATGAATGCACCAGTAAAGTATCATGGGGTTCTATTCCCATTTCTTTTAGATTTTGTTTCAGATTTTGTTTTGTAAACATAATGATACCTTTCTTATCCCATATCAATTAATAGTTTAATATCTACAATCATAAGGGAACCACCGGAATTTTGCAAGCAGCTATGATACATACCACGGATCCACCACTGTTATCGAACCGGAATATACAAATCCACTTCAGAATCTGGGTGATCATAGCCCATAAATCTGTTATCATAAAGTTCAAAGTCCTCCCGCCAGTCCAATTCCTCTTCGGTTGTCAGAAACCATGTTCCCCAGATATATTCAAACGTCTGAGGCAGCATACTTAAGCTTCCCCTGTGAGTAAACACAGCATACTTTCCTGCTGGCAGAACCTTTCTGACAAATTGCGATGGCAAGCCTTCAAAAGAATGCACTTCATAGCCTGCAACCTCCGTAAATAAAACCCAGTCATTCATAGTATAAAGTGTGTTTTCATTGCAGGCTTCGCAGATGCCAAAACCTCTGCCTCCCTCCACCAGATTCGGAATTTCATGATACATTCGGTTTGCATTACTCCAAAGATCTCTTAGTTTTATATCGGATAGTGTAGTCTCTCCCCGAATTCCTGCTACTTTAATTTCAGGTATGGTTACAATTTTAGGATGAACGGTTACGTTAGAAATCAGATGCTGCAAAAGACCCTGATCCAGTCGTTCTTTTGCTCCCACATAAGCATCCAGCCGATTAATGCGGTATGCCTGTGGGCTTACCCGATATATTGATTTAAAAGCGCGGCTGAATGCTTCAGATGACTCAAAACCACTGTCTACAGCAATATCAATGATTCTCTCATCTGTATATAACAGACGCTTTGCCCCATCAGCCAGGCGACGTTTTTTAATGTAACTTCCTATTGTTTCACCCAGAAGAGAAAAGAACTGCCGGTTGAGATGATAGTAAGAATAACCGGCAGCCCTGGCCACATCTTCTACACGAATGTCTTCTCTTAAATTGGCTTCTATATAAATTACTGCCCGTTCCAGCGACTTCCGGTAGTCCATGTCAATTTTCTCTCCTTTTTCAATTTATTGGTTGATAAGTATAAATATCCGGATCTGCTTTTTCAAAATTTAATCCGATTTCCCTGACCGTTTCTTCCATAACATCACTTACGTAGAAGCGTTCCCAGCCATTCTCCTTTCTTCCGCCCCAACAGATATCGATGGATTTGTCAGACGGAGATAAGATCATGCTCTTAGTGGTTCCAAAATATTCTTCATAATAATGGGTGCATAATCCCTCAGGGTATTTTGACAAAAGCATATTTTTCAACTGGTCCCTTGTTATCCCAGAGGCGCCAGTCAGAGTTTTTGTAATATAATCATAACGCTTTGCCGAGTGGACAAATGCTTTGGGCTCATAAGGTACCAATTCAGGTAATACCGGGTGATTGGTAGCATGTAAAAACTGTTTGGATGAGTTTGCGTCCAGCTTTTTAAATGATAAGTTTCCATCCACAGTCTCTACCAGAGCGGCATTTCCAGCCTGATCAAGAAGTATTAAATTTAAATTATAGGCGATGGGCATATTCCTGATATACTGAAGACCATCGCTTACATCTTTACAATTCTCCAATAAGGCACGAATAACTGCCCAGAACTGAAGTCCTTTAATCCTGGGTTCCCTCATATAGGGCATTGCACCAACGGGAAATCCACATGAACTCATAGTCACCGCCAGCCCATGTTCATTAATACCATCATCTCTGCCAAAGAATAATACACTGGTGCCAATATGTGCAAACTTTCCTTTTATTTTAGTTTTCACAAGACAAAAATCTTCGGCTTCATGATGAAACTCATAGTTTCGGGCAAGGAGCGGCTTATGTTCTGCTGTTATAGATGGGAGCAGTGCCATATGGCTACAGCGGGGCAGCAGATAAGTCATTCCATAATAAAAAATTTGATCTGCATTCACTTGCAATGCGTCTGCAAATCCTTGAATTTCGTCAGTTAGTCCGGGGCACCATTGATCAAACAGTTTCTGTGCCTCCTTGAAATCATCTGTCCCAAAACCTTCCACCAATTGGGTATGGAGTGCTTTTAGTAGGGGAATCTCTCCCATAATCCTGCCCATCTGGTAACCCGTTTCATAATTTGTGCCTTCTAAATTCATGGTATAAGCTGATACATTATTCATATTCTTAATCCTCCTGTTCTGAATTTAGTTTAATCAGACAGGTGAAATTTTACATGATATTTTCTGCTCTTTTTATAGAACTCAGTTACAACACAAATTAGCTTCCCGCACCTTAACATATACAATATACCAACTTTAATTTTATTATACTATTACCCCGTAATTAATAATTTTTAATCTTCTCTCTGTTTCGAACATATGTTCTAATGTAATCATAACACCAACACCTTATGAAGTCAATAGTAAATCTTTAATCTTAAATGCCAAATCATAATTAAAATAATCAAAAACGTTGTTGACATTATGACTACACGGTGTTATTATTTGTACACACGCCAACAACAACTTTAATAAAAATACAATCTTCTAAATATCCCCCATTTTATTATCTATCGTTCTTCTCTCCTGTTTCATAATAATCTGACCTGTTAACTGCCGGCAGATGAAAAACGAAAAGGAGAACCATTCAATATGAAATCATTTCAGAAACCAACCATACCAACAAGAGAAGAATTTCACAGATTCTATGCAGGCGAAATTAATGTCCGTGATTTCTGTACCGAACGTACAAATCAGCGCCGGATCCCCCCATATACACCGGAAGAACGCAAAGTTCAGTCAGACAGAGCCCAAATGCCGGATAAACATACCACATAGAACAAGAATATTATACTCGATACAACTTTTAATATTTCAATCAGCATGATAAAAGGGGGATAATAAATTGGCCAGAGAACAATCCTGTCACAAATATATATATAAACTGCAAAGCAAGCGATTAGCCCAGGCAGGCTGGAATCTGACACTGCCTCTTTCTACAGCACTTAAAAATAAAAGTGATGTGGTAGCTACAGGAGACAGCCAGCTGCTGCGTTGGATCATGGAATTGAACGGCAGTGAGGATTTAGACATTGAGGTAAATTCTGTTAAGCAGCATTTAAAAGAACTAAAAAATATGAAAAAAAGCGTAGATTGTAAAAATAAGATAAAAGACTTATACAAGAGGTTATATGACCTTCAATATCAGAAAGACTGCCTTTATTTAATTATGAATTCCAGTAAGGATTATCACAGAGCAAACAAAGGATTTTCTATTAACGGAACCAGGTACCACAGACTTCTCGGCACCAACGGTGGTGTCAAAAAGTCTACAATAACCTATGTAAGTGAGCGGATTTATGAAGAAATAAAAAAACGGATGGATAATGGGAGAGATTTAAATAAAAAGCTGATTCCTGCCAAGCTGGAAGCCTACCAGGCTCTGATCTGCAGCGGCTCTATTCCGGTATCCATGCCCCGCATCGTGGTTGTAAAGGATTGTTATGTGTCATGGAAAGAAGACGTAATTCTTATACGGGATGAGGCTTTAGAAGAACCACACATGACATATGAAAAAAATTACGAAATTAACTATTGTGATTCCGACGGCTACGGTCTTATGTCTCCGGAATATTCTAAGCTCGTGAACAAAGACCTGAACGGAGATTATGCAGAAGGAAAGACCATTACCGGTATTAATACACGCTTTGCATGGACCAAAGGGATGCTTTTTACATTTGATTTTGTAGAGTTTGCCCGGAAGATCAATCATGGAAACTATATGATTTCTGACGCCTGGGGGACGCTTCGGGATGTCCGGGACTATGATGTAATACTAACTGCCTCAATGGTGAAACTCTGGGATTCCTATGAGAGTCTGGAACAGTTTCTCCGCTGCTCCATAGAAAACCACTATCAGTTTTCCGTATCAAAAACAACACCTCTCAGGCTGGAACATGTAAGAAATGCTAATTATCAGTTTCTTCAGACCTATGAATTTACAGATGAAGAAATCAGTCAGCTCTGTAAACCTACCATAGAGGAGCTGAAAGGCGCCCTTTGCATGGACTGGGGAAAAACCCTGGTTTTCTTAAGGGGAATGTATCTGGAGGATAACCAAATGGAGGGCCTAAACAATGATTTTGTTAAAGCCCTCATGATTGATCCCAAAATGATGGAAGATCCCTTTATACTTAATAAGATTTATGGAATGATTAAAAAAAGAATCCAGATGGCCGCCAAAGGCTCCATTCAGCTTTCCGGCAATTACGCCATCGTATCCGGCGACCTTTATTCCCTCGCTCAGTCAATATTTGGGCTGCCGGTTACCGGCCTTTTAAAACCGGGAGAAGTCTATCACAGATATTGGCGTCAGAAAGGGGTAAAAGAAATTGCCTGCTTTCGCGCTCCCATGACCTGCCACAACAACATTCGGAAACGATCCGTTGTTCACAGCGGGGAAATGGATTACTGGTATCAGTATAATCAGACCGGAATGATTCTTAATTCCTGGGATTCTACCTGCGATGCCTTAAATGGAGCAGATAAAGACAGTGACAGCTTTTTTACTACTGACAACGAAATCATTTTAAGAAACACCAGAGACGTTCCTGCCATTGAATGCGTACAGAGGCAGGCAGAAAAGATTATTCCAGACGAGCCGGATCTTGTCAAAGCCAATCTTCTGGCCTTTGGTGATGAAATCGGATCTACAACCAACAAAATTACCTCTATGATTGAACTACAGTCCAGTTTTAAAAAGGGCAGTCCGGAATACATGGCTCTTGAATACAGAATCATGTGCGGGCAGCACTACCAGCAAAATTCCATTGATAAGGCAAAGGGAATTTTATCAAAGCCAATGCCCAGATACTGGTATGATAAATCAGCCTGCCGCCAGCTTCCTGAAACAACTGAAGAAGAAAAGGAATTCAAGAAGCTTTGTTTTAGCATAGCAGCTGAAAAAAAACCTTATTTCATGAAATACATATACCCTGATCTTATGAATGAATATAAGAAATACACCACTGACAGCAATAAGAAATGCATCCGGCGCTTTCAAATGCCACTTAAAGAGCTGGAACAAATTCAGGATTATACTCCCGAACAGGCGGAATTTCTGGAATACCAAAAGAAATTTATGCCAACCGGAAATAATCTCTGTACCATCAACCGGATCTGCCTCCTGTTTGAAGAAACATTTGGCCAGTTTCTTACCGACCGTAAAAATGAGGCCTTATTTGATTACTCTGTCCTAAAATTTGGAATTAATTACCAGAAAAGTGATTATCGAAAAATCGAGAATATAAAAAAAGAATATGATGATTCCATGAAGTTCTATCAACAGACAGCCAAAACCATGCGTCTGGATAAAGAAGAGATGGCTGAAAACCGGACTATGATGCTGATGAAATTCCGCTCAGCATGCGAATGCATTTGTCCCAATGCATTGGAATTATGTGAAATTCTTTTAGATATGTGCTATACCACCAATAAGTCCAAACAATTTGTATGGGATGTCTGCGGGGATACCATTATACAGACTCTTCTCAAAAAAAATAATTATATCATCCATTATCCCGCACTGACAGAAACTAAGGGAGATTTTGAATTTGGAGGAGAATCATTCATTATGAAAGAAAAGAGATTAAGAGAGGATGAATTACTATGATAATTTTAAATGAAAAAGATTATGTGGAACAATTACTTATGTCAGATCAGATCGATTTTTCAAAACCGTATCAGATTCTCAGCATTCTGGCCCGCTATTACTGCCATATCTGCGGCTGCAATGGAGAAGAACTGATAGAGCTGCTTCACGACTTTATGGAACATCATTACCCCAGATATAATCCTATTGACTGGACAAACAGCATTGAAACATGCGCGGAGCGGGCATCAAAATATCCTATCTGCCAATGCGACGGCATCTGGATTACTGTAAATGAGCTGGATGTTATCAATCAGATGAAAGACAAGGTTTTGGAGCGGCTGGCATTTACCCTCTTATGCCTGGCAAAGTATCACAATATCAGAAATAAAAATAATCAAAACTGGGTAAATAATCCAGACAGTGAGATTTACAGACTTGCCTGTATTACCACCACTTCTTATGATAAAGATATTCGCTTTCATAAGCTAAAGGAGTCAGGCCTGATTGAGTTTGCTAAAAAAATTGATAATCTAAGCATAAAGGTGTTATTTATTGATGATGATTCTGCGAAACGACTCTGCATTACCGATTTCCGTAAACTGGGTTATGAGTGGAGGCTCTACAAGGGGGAGGACTATATAAGGTGTACCGGCTGCGGTATTTTAGTCAGAAAAACTTCTATTAATAAGAAATATTGCAAAGAGTGTGCAGGTAAGAATCCCTACTACACTCCGGTAGGAATAAAAACCATTACCTGTTTGGACTGCGGGAAGATTTTTAACGCGGATGCGGCAAGCAGGGAATCCCGATGTGAGTCATGTAAAACCTCTCACCGCAAAGAACTTCAGAAGATGAAAATGAGGCGTTACCGTAACAAAACTACAGTGTAGACCCGGTTCATTTTAATTCGCAATTATCAGAAAAAGCTAAAATTCCTTGTATTATAAGGGCAAAATAAGAACATATGTTCGATTGTAATTTTTCTAATATGGAAAGGTAACAAATAAAATTCCTTTCTCATAACACTCCTTGTCACCGGTGGTCTGATCGCATTTCTGCTGTCAGACTGCCGTTTGTTTATAACGTTTACAGTCTACGAAAGGAGGTAATCCAATGAAGCTGGATTATGGTACGCTGTTGGGCACTGCCCCATTGATTCTGCAAAATGGCTTACATATCCGGTCTCCGCTGCTGAAAGAAATATCAGAAATTACATTTCCTGTATATCAGTCCTATTTAGCGGCCCTTATGCTGGATAAAGAAGCTTATTTCTACGGAATTGAACATGAACAGTTCCAGTACTTATCCAATTATTCCGAGAAAGAAAAGCAGGCTTTAGAAAAAATACGTTCAGAGTATGAATCATTTACTGAGGAAGAAAAAGATTCCATGCTGTTTATGGATATCATTATTTTTGATCCGATTGTTGTATGCAGCCTGGAAAAGGCACTTTCCTTTTTCTCAGGCTGCCAGCTCACCTACTCTCAACAAAATCAAGGTTTTATACAGGAAGACAAAAAAAACTTTGTCTGCTTTATTCCCAAAGCTTCTTACCCTGAAATAGCAGATCTAATTCTTCAAAGAAATGGGGTCTTAACAAAAGACTCAAAGACAGAAAAACCTGTTTTTAAAAATGAGCTGGCAAAAACGCTTTATGATCGGACACGAAAAGCACAGCAGAAAAGCAGCACAGGAAAAAAGGCGGACAAAAATATGGATCTGCCCAATATCATTTCAGCAGTCTCTGCCAGACACCCTTCCCTGAATATCCATAATATATGGGATATTACGGTTTATCAGCTATATGATCAGTTTAAACGGCTTCAAGTCAACAGTTTTTATGACATACAGTCTATGACTGTAGCTGCCTGGGGAGACGAAAAGAAGCAGTTTGATGCTTCGCAGTGGTACAGAAATCTTATAACGGAAAATTAGGCCTGCATTATGCCGGTCTTTTTTTATAATTTAAAAATCAGGAGGAATTTAAAATGACAAACATTAACAAAGCTAACAGAACTTGCTGTGACGTGGATATCCGTGTATTAAAAACACTGGCTCCCTATCTCTTTTTCGAAGATGCCAATGTAACTACTTTTGGCTTCACAGCTGATGAAACCTACGCCGCAAGCAAAGGCGCTAAGAAAATCGCATTTTCAAATCCCATGGATGGAACAATGACTGTAGAAGCGCAGGTGAAGCCATTCAAGCTTTATGCTTTATTATCTGACGGCACCATTGATACCACTGCAGTTGTTGCAGAAAAGAAAACAATTGCCTGTACTGCTGCCGGAGAACTCTCCCTTCCAACCGGAGTGAAATCCGCTTCTGTATTTGCTTATGGAGAAGGCGATTTTGGAGGCAAAGCCATTAAGGGTGCTGTAGAAGAATCTAAATTTACAGCAGCCGTACCAGCGGAACTTGCTGTCGGCCAGTCCTATGAAGTCGGTTATTTAACTGTAAAGGAAACCGGTGTTCAGAAAATCAGCTTCAATAACAAAAAGAACCCTCAGGATTACTACATCACCATGAAAACGGTAGAAAAGGATGAAAGCGGAGTAATCACTCCTTATGTGATCACCGCTTACAAATGCAAACCGAAAAAGGCATTGGATTTAAGCTTTTCTTCCAGCGGTGACGCCGCAACTGTAAAGATTGAATTTGCATGTCTGGAAGATAAGGATGGCAATGTAGCTGACATGATTGAATACGCAGAAGCAGAGGCATAGGTTTCGTATATAAACGATTGTAGTTTGTGTTAGAAATAACACTCAGGGAATAACGAAGTACCATACAATCGTTATTCCCTGTTTTTTCGGCTTACAGCCGGAATTTATCTGGGAATCAGAAAAGCAGGAAGCAAAAATCGTCGCCTGGTTTCATAAGGCTAAAAGTGAACTGATTTATAAACGCTGGCAGAAAAACAAAAGTATCTGATACGTGAGTAACCCCAAATCTCCCACCTAACTATTAAGAGGATAACATATGGCAGACAATGATTCTATGATTAAATTAACAGCTGCTTTGGAAAAAGAAAAGAGTACAAAGCGAATCAATCAGGATATAAAAACATTAGAAAAGACCATCAGTCAGCTTCATCTGATGGCAGTTCTTTATAAGGGAGAAAGCAGAAAAGAACTGGATACTTCCATTGAAGAGCTGGAAAAGAAAGTAAAAGCAATTAAACTGAAAACTACCGTTGACGTCCGCAGTATCAGAAAAGAAATAGATGGTACACTGCGGAATGTTACACTCAAAGATATAAAAATTAACAATCTGGGAATGAAACTTGCTGCAAAAAAAGTGGCTCAGAATATTACTGACACATTGGAACACTATGTCGTCTTACCAAAGATAGAACTGAAACAAGATGAGTTTCATATGGATCTCAGTGGTATACAGAAGAATTTATCCATGGTTACAGCTGGGTTTGAACTGGCTGTCTCCGGAATAATTAAATTCAGACAGGCAATGGAAACCTCCCGGGAAATCACCTCGATATTTAATGAGATTTCTGAGCTTAGTGGTATTGCTTCGGAGGATGTCCGAAAATTAAGCGAAGCATCTCTTCAGGCAGCCGGTACCTATGGAAAAAGTATCAAAGAGTATCTGGAAGGGGTTCTTTCTGTATTAAAAAGCAGTCAGGTTTTCATATCCGGTCAGGAAGAACAGTTAATACAGGTGTTTCAGTCCATGGACAGTCTTTTTGAGAAAAGCTCCATTACCTGGGAAAACAAGCTGGTCTCTATGCAGAATGCATGGGATAGTTTTGTCTATTCCCTGATGAATCCGGATTCAAGCGGGAGCAGTTCCTTTTTATTTCAAACTATATTGAGTGTTGAAACACTTTATCAGTATTTAAATCAGATCCCTCAAAAGATTGCAGAGATCAGCTCGTCTCCTGCTCTCGCTGCAACTGTGGATCTACAGGTGACATCAAAAAGAGAAAATACCTATGGTACAGAAACAAAAGCAGAAGCTTCAGCCTTTGATATAAAGGGGTTAATGAATTCAGCCTCAGATTTTAAGGATATATCCAAATCGGTTGATGAACTGGAAGAAAAGCTGATTAAGTCGCAATACGGCTTTAATTCCTTATCCTCTGCAATTGCAGAGAGTCACGAAAATTTAAGAAATTACCTTGATACCTGTACAAATGAGGATCCTCCTTCATTAGAAGGTTATCAACAACACTTAAATGAGGCCGGAGTACAAACAGACCTGTTAAGAGCTAAAACCATCATGCTGAATCTGGCATTTACTGCAGTTTCTGCCATTGGAATGCAATTAGTTACAATGGGAATCCAAGCCATTGGAAAAGCAATATACAATCAGCAGCATCAAACAGATATAGCTGCAGAGGCAGCTGCAAATGCTAAACAGGAACTGGCAGACATTCAATCAGATGTTGATGGACTTAACAGCAAGCTGCAGACTACCAGCCAGCGGATCAATGAATTAAAATCCAAAGACAGTCTTACGCTTGTAGAGCAGGAAGAATTAAAAAATCTGACAGCAACCAACGAAGAGTTGAAAAATCAGCTTAAAATTAAGAAGGCTATTGAAAATATTGCAGCGGTAGACTCTAATAAGAAATCAGAGGATTATTTTAACTCTAAACAAAGCTATAAAAAGTTTAAAGGGATGGATGATGTTTATTTACCTGATGATACTATGGAAGCATACAAATCACCAGATATGCGAAATAAAAATTCAACCCCTTTAGATCGGCTAAAGGATGAACTTGCTGATTATCAGGAATTAGAGCGTTTGTATGAAGATGTGATCAAACAAAAAACTCAGCTGGATAATTCTGATCAAAAATCTACTAAAGACTACCAAAAACTTGCGTCACTGGGCATGCAGAAATCCGACATTGAAACTGAGTTGGAAAAGTTGAAAAACGATATTAAGAAATCAGTGCCCGAAATACAAGAAAACCTCGCCGCCCTTGACCCTGATAAAAATAAAGACTTAATTAATCAGGCACAACAAAGTTTGGATGATTTTACCCAGGAATTTAGTTCATCAGAACCAGTCGTTCCGTTAAAAGTAAGTCTGGATTTAGATGCCGACAAAAGTCAGATTGATGAATTGATCAAGCAGGCAGCTGATGGTGGGCTTACCACAGCAGACATTAAAGCAAATTTATTAGTAAAAAGTGATATGTCACCAGAAGATTTTATTTCTGCCTTCAACTTAGAATTTGAGGAGGAAATCGGCAAACAGAAAAATGAGAATTTTAAAAACGCATTATCTGAGCTAAGTGCAGGCAAGCTTGAAGAATACATAAACTTCTTAAATTCCGGTGACTTGAATCAAAACTCAATTTCTTCATTTGAAGACTTGAATAATATTATGAAAGAAACCGGAGTCAGCGCAGAGAATGCTGTTAATGGATTAAAAGATTTCTCCAAAGACTATGTTACAAGTTCTGATTTAGTTTCAGAAATGGAGAATACCGCACAGCTCATAGGATCTGTTAACCAGGAATTCAATGAGACAGGAAAAATCGGATCTAATGCTTTAAAATCTATTTCACAAAAATTTCCTGACTTGACCGGTGCTGTTATGGAATTTTATCAAGGTGCTCTTCCTTTTGATGATCTTATGAAGAAACTTCAGGACTCTTATAATAATGACGCAGAAGTTTACCGCTTAAATATTTTATTAAAATTAGAAAATGATGAAGCATTTTACTCAACAGTTCGTGAACGTAATCAGGATTTATTTGCAGATTTGGCTAAGGCTTATGGAGATGATCTAAAAAACTGGAATTCTCTGGTTGATGCTAAAAGGGGAATAAAAAGTAATTTTAAAAATAATTTTTATGAAATTATGGGTATCTCCAATTGGAATGAAGCCACAAAAGAGAAAATGTTTAACGATGTTTATAAGCCAGCCGACGACAATAAGTTTTCCGTTAACGAAGAAAATAAAAAATATATTTCTGAGGAAAAATATAAAAAAATAGAAGAAAACGCACAACAGTACAATGATAATTCAGGACGGGTGAACCAAGCAGCTGAAGATCTAATAATACCTCCACAAATTCCATTAACATTGCAAAAAAAGAATACTGGCAGTAGCAAATCTATTTCTGAACAGCCTCAAGAAATCAACTGGATCGAACGGGAAGAAAAACTACTGGACGAAACCCGAAGCAGATTAAAAGACGCGGCATCAAACAGCAATATTGATTATCTTGGTGTCTCTGAAACGGATTTCAACCACGCAAAAGATATACTTAATTCCACAACGGCACCTTCCATAGAGCAGCTAAATGAGCTGAAAGAAATGGCTGAGAAGTCCGGTATGTCAATGGATGAATTGTATAAAACCATACAGGGAGGGACCTGGTCTGCTTCCAAACAGAGCCTTCTTGACCAGCTGGTCGATGCAGACAAACTCTCTCTGGAAAAGCAAAAGGAAATTACAGCCCAATACCAAAAGCAGTATGAGGATACAGTGGCTTCCATAAACCCTGAATACAGATATAAAATTGAAAACGGCAGCTTATCTGTTGAGCAGTTCTCCGGAAAAGAAGCAGAGGCAATTAATAACGCAATTTCTGCCTATGACAAACTCACAGCCTCAAAAAATAAAATCAATGAACTGAATAAAGCCTACACTGAGGACTTTATGGCCAGCTACGAAAATCGTTCAGCGGCACTGGAGGCGGAAAATGAACAAATCAGAAATTCCAGCTCTCTCATTGAAAAACAAATTGCTTACATAAAATCTTCTGGTGAAGTTATAGATTCAGCCCTTTATAAAAAGCTGATTAATTTATCCGGCCAGGAAGAGTTCGTCACGAATGAGATTCTTGCCAATAAGCGAAAAGAACTGCAGGACATGATGAATCAGGGCTTGAATTCTGAGAACTCAGAGTCCTATTTCAAGCTAAAAGAGGAAATAAACAAAACTGAGTCGTCTCTGTATGACTTAAAAAAGACTCAGGAAGAATATAACTTCCAACTCATAAAGCTTCCGATTGAACACCTGGAAACAGTGGGCAGTATGTATAAGGATATCCAGACTGCTATGGAAAACTGGTCAGGCGAAATGGAATCTTCCGGCAAAAAGGCTGACTCCGGTTATTACCAGGGGCTGATTTCAAACGGACTTACACTATCTGATCAGTTTAAGGAACAAGGGGATTTGATTGAAAGAGCCATGAACAATTATGAAGCCGGGTCTGACAATTGGAATGAGCTTTACAGCAAGCTGCAGAACGTAAATTCAGAAATGTCTACCATGGTACAAAATCTTCATAAATGGAACGAAGAACTGTTGAAAATGCCCTTAGACAAACTCTCTGCCGCCTCTTCTGATCTGCAAAAAATTTCCGACGGTCTGGAAGCCTTAAGAAGCGACTATGATACTGCAATCAATGCCGTAACTGGTGCCATTAATGAACAAATTGCTTCCATAAACAAACAAAAAGATGCAGTAAACGAAGAATATGAGGCATCTAAAAAATCACTACAGGACAAATTAGATTTACTTAATAAACAAAACGACAAACTCAAACTTCAACAAAAATACGAACAATCTCTCTACGATTTGCAGAAAGCAAATCAGCAGGCAACAGAAAAGGTCATTCGTAACGGAGAAGTTGTCTATGAACAGGATGCGGATAAACTGCGGGCTGCAAAGGAAGCTGTGCAGGATGCCAAATTCGAGTTAGAAACCAATGAAATTCAGGCTCAGATGGATTCCCTTCAGGAAACTCTGGACGGATTAAATAATACTTACCAGGATCAAATAGACTCCCTTCAAAAAATATCGGACAAATGGTCTGAAATTAGCGCCAAAATCACACAGGCTCAAAACGAAGCCAAAGCCGATGAGATTCTGGGCACTGGCTGGAAGGATAAAATACTCTCCGGAAAGGATGATAGTCTCTACCAAAATTTAAATGGTCTTTATACTGGAATTACCCAGCAGATTAGCGCTTATAATGATCAGATTGAAAGTACAGAGAAGATTTATGCCCTTTTGGAAAATTACATTACCTCCTATAAAGAAGGTACATTAACCTACAATCAGGCATTGACTGGAATTAATAATTTACTATCTCAGCTGAATCAGAAAATGTCCTCATCAGAAAATCTACAGAATCTGTATGATTACTACGCCTCTATAAAGGGCACAAATGCGGACGGATTAAGTATTCTTGCCGGATTCAGACAGGGATTACAAGACTCCGCATCAGAACTTATAAAATCATTCGAGCAATATAACAAAAATTATGGCACTATATCAGAATATACATCAAGCTGGCAACAGCTAACAGATAATGTTGCCTCCATGCTTCGTGTCTTAAAAGATGTCCGTGACAATTTAGAGTCATCGGAAGACAGAGATGAGGAGGAGGATTCCGGGCACTCAGATGGTGAACCTTATATGGGAGGAGATTATGTAAGCGGCGGTCCTGGTGATACACGTAAAGATGGAATTTCCAAAGGGCTGGTCGGCGCAACTTCCGCTTCTGCCAGGGAAACCAAGATGAAACTGTTAGGTCTGAAACCCATGGATCCTGATGAATTTGCTTCCATTCTGCACAGTAATGAAGCTGTCTTCAATACAGACCAGCAGGATATGCTTTTATCTAATTTAGAGACAGCCTGGAATTTTACTCCTGGGTCCAGTACATTTATAACCGACTCTGCTACTAAGACCGGCAAGACAATTACTAATTTTGAATTTGGAAATATTCTGATTAATGAATGCAGCAATCCTGATGAACTGGCGAAAGGAATTCTTAACGGCGGACTAAAAAGCGCTATCATTCAGCAGGCAGGGAAACGCTAAAGCCATGAACTCATGAAAGGAAGGTGATACCAGTGAATTTACAGGATGTATATAAAAAACTTGCCGAAGACATCAACTATCTCGTTACAGCCGCATCTGAAAATCTGAAATTTGACCGGACATTTCGTGCTCAGGTTACTGGTGTGGCAAAAGATGGCAAATGTACCATCTCTTATAAGAACAAAACTTATACTGCCAGATGCAGCAATCAGGTAAGTCTCAATGATGCCGTATGGGTATGCGCTCCCTGCAATGACTGGAATTCTTTGTATATCCAGATATCTGAATTAAAATAAAAAACTGCATTTGCATCAAAGAAAAGGAGCCTAATATGCATGCAATCATTCACCCAATAGAACCTTTTGATTCGTCAATTGGAACCAATATCAACTTCACATGGCAGGGAAACCAGATATTTAAAGTACGCTGTATGATTAAGGACAATGCTGTTGGAAACGTGGTTTATGATCAGACCATAAGTACCATGAAACAGAGCTACCTCCTTCCACCCGATTCAGCCCTAAAAAATGGAGGCTACTATGTAGCCTATCTTTCAGTAATAGATGTTGATGGAACGGAATCCAGTTTTCCAAGCATCGGTACCCCATTTTATTGTTATCAGACACCTCAGTTTCACCTGTCCATTAAACCTGGAGATATTATAAAAACATCAGCCTATCAAACAGAGCTAACCTATGCGCAGGCAGAGAATGAGCTTTTGGATTACTATTCAATTACCCTTTACACCTATCAGAAAACAGAACTTTTAACTTCCGGTAATCTGTATAATACCGACAGTCTTTCTTATCTGATTTCTGGCCTTGAAAATGCGAAACAGTACTACATACGGGCAACTGGAAAAACACTTCATAACATGACTTTAGATACAGGCTACATTTTATTTACCGTATCTTATACAGAAGCCCAGATATTTAATCCGTTAGAATTAAATAACCGGTCAGAGCTTGGTGCCATTGAAATTAAAAGCAACATTACTTCAACCATTGGCATACCGGAAAAAGAAGTTACCTATATAGATCACGAGTACGCGGATTTAAGAAACAATTCCGTTACCTATGATATAGGTTTTGAAGTAAAAGGTGATTTTACCAAGGCTTTCCTTTTTAATAAGCCTGACCGTAACGCCAGAATTATTCGTTTTACCGATGGCAGACAATCTTATGTAAACATTTACTACCGGGAAGGGGCTTTATCGGATTCTAACGGAGAAAAAGCTTTTTTTGAACTCGAGGCGGAAACATCAGGGATTAAATATATTCTGTTCAGCAACTATGTGACTCTCCCCGGTGCAGACCAGCAATTTTTATTATGCTTAAACCGGATTGGCAGTGCTTATGAAATAAATGCCAGTCTGGTAAACCAAACAGAAAGGCGGTGATCCAATGTTTCTTGGAAGTACATTTGCTTCAAGTAAAGAATCCCTGACCTCGTCCTTTGCAGCCTCGTCAGATGTAACCGATTTAACCATTGCAAATGCGGTATTTGATGAGATCTACTCCACTGTAAATGTAGTCTCCCTGGCAGAGAAGGATTATAAAATTCCTGATGTCTGGGGATTTGATACCAGACTGCACGCCCTGTTCCAGGATAATTTATATGGCGGAAACGTCAGTTTCACAGAAAGTATTGTGGAGTCTATCCGGATAAAAAAGAAAGTGAAGGGCGATAAAAAGTTTAAAACCATTTATGAAAAATCCATTACTTCCAATGATGATTTTAAAATTGAGCTGATGGACTATTATGAGCCTGTGGGCACCGTGGAATATGCCTATGTTCCAGTCATTTCAGGCGGCGAAAACAGCTATATTACAAACCGGATTGAGTCCTTCTTTGACTCTTATTTCATTTGTGAAAAGGATATATCTTATCCCATGATCCTGGATACAGGGTTTGATAAGAAACTGACTCAGAAAACCAGTCTGATTGAACTTTTGGGCCGTGAAAAACCGGTGATATTAAAAGGCGGACGAATCCGTTATTACACAGGAGATATTTCCTGTACCTTTATTGAATTAAAAGAAGATGGCTGGCAGACTCATACCTCCTGGGATTACAGGAATGGTATTTATGATTTTCTTACAAACGGCAAGCCCAAAATCCTGAAGGATTTTCTTGGAAATGTTTATATGTTGGCTGTTACCAGCGGGGATATTACGGAAGAATCTGACCACTATGAACACGTAATTACCAAGTTTAGTGTTGCAGAATGCGGCAGTGCTTATGATCCCGGTGATTTGTACGACAACGGCTTTATTAACGCTGACTTTGACAGGTAGGTGAAATTATGGAATATCAAGTAACACAATCAGATATCAGCCTGTTAAAACAGGGAACCCAGGAAATCTTCCTAAAAGCAGAGCTGCTTAATTCCTCCTATAAAATCCTTGACTCCCTGGAAGGCCAGATCATTTCAGACAGCTATAGCCAGGATAATGAATCCATACAACGGAGGAGTTACAGCTTTGACTTAATTGTTTTAAATTCCTCTTTGCCATTGGAAAAGACAAAAAAATCTGGATGGACAAACGTGTCCGTGTCTACTATGGCGTGAAATCACTGCGAACCAGTGAAATCACATGGTATCTTCTTGGAGTCTTCTGTTATGTGAGCATGAAGTATACTTTTTCCTTACAGGAGAAAAGACTTTCTGTTACCTGCGCGGACTTAATGGCCCTGTATGATGGAACATTAAACGGACACATGGGGGGATATGGTACTTCCAACAATCCGCCTGCCTTTGCATCCCAGTCACTTACCATTCCTGCAGGAGAGGATATCCGTTCCTCAGTCCTTGCAATAGTAAAAGACGCAGGAATTGAAAACTATATTATCGAAGATATTAAAAAGCCAGTTCCCTATGACCTGACCTTTGAAACCGGAGCAACCTATGCAGATATCTGGACAAAGATCCGGGATCTTTATGATTCCTGGGAATTTTATTTTGATGCAGACGGGACCTTTATCTGGCGAAAAATCCCTACCTGCCTGGATGAGCCAGTAGCAATCAACGACTCACTTCTTGAGAGTCTTATTATAAGCGAAGATACGGATGTAAAATTTGATGAGATTTACAATGTAACTGAGGTATGGGGAAAAGTGCTTGAATTAGAAAATAAGGACCGGTATGCAGATACCTCAACCTATAAAAATCAGGTTTATGATGTACATTATGATTGCTGTAACTCATGGCAGGATGTAGATAATTTAACCCAGCTTGCTTTTAGAGTTACTGAAGAACATTCTGATGCTCCCATGTTTACTATAAACAGCTTTTCTACCGCTATTCCTATTTACGATGGCGATGGTAACCCCTTAAAAGCAGGTGCTTTGAAAAAAGACACTGTCTATGTCTTCCGATATCGGAGACTTACTGATTTAAGTACAGTACCTGGAGCTCTTTTCCTACTGGGACAGTTCCAGTGCTATGGGAAATATGTGGAAAGATCCAAAGACTGTCCATTTTCAGTAACAAACTTAGGTTACGAAATCCGCCAATCCCTGGACTTCAATACCTTAAGCGACGATGCTGCCTGTTATAATCAGGCACAATATCTGACCTACCAGTCCACTGCCATGAAAGACACCATACAACTGACTTCCCTGGTAATACCCTGGCTGGAGGTCAATACCAAAATTGAATATACACCAAGATACAATCATGTAACCATTCAATACATAGTTAAAAACATAAGCTGGTCCACAGGCGAAGGGACTATGAGTATCACTCTCTATCGTTTTCTGGAAAGTTTTTCTTATGTTTATAAAAATAAATGAAAGGGGTTTTTAAAATGAGCTATCCAGAATATCCTAACAGCAGTTTCCCGGAGGAAATCTGCAATTTACCTGGCATGCAGGATGTATCTGCAACATTGCGTCCTGTTATCGAGCAGTACAATGAAGCGTGGATCAATAATGATGTGGATGCAATGGCTGCTATAAAGGAAAAGTATCCTAATCTGACAAAGTCTTTATTTAATGCAGACAAATTTAATACCTTATTAGATGGAGTGAAAGCAACTCAAAAGTTTTTTAAAGAAGATGTAAATGCAATGATACAGGACGTTGCCCAGAAAACTGTTGGCATAAATGATAGTCCCGCAGAAGATCAAAAAAAGCTGAATTCCTATTCGGCTGAAAAAATAGATTTTCTGACCGGTGTTTCCATTGCCTCCAATCTATCCATCCCAGTCACGGCATGGAGCAGTGATCTAACTTATACTTTTAATTCGGATAAAATTAATGAAAATGATAAGGTGAGTGTTTACTTCAGTTCCGACAGTATGGTTGCTGCGGCAAAGGCTTTTATTGTCGTAAAGGATGATACAGGTGCAGGAAATCTTGTTCTGCAGGCTAGTAAACTGCCAAAAAGTACATTAAATATCAGAGCAATAGAGGTGGTGAGGAGAAATGGCTAAATGCGGCGTAACAAATATCGGCGGCGGCGGAATTGGTTCCGATGAAGTCTCCGCTACAAAGGATACTGTATTAAGTGGCAAGACATATGTGGGTGCCGATACCAACGATGAGATTGGTACTGGTACAATGGCAAATAACGGCGCTAACGGTAACCAGAGTCTAAATGCTGGTAATTCATTTCTGGTTAAAAAAGGGTTTCATGCACAGAATTTCTCGGTGGGGGCAAATAGTCTGGCGAGCCAGACCCCGGGAAATGCAGGTCCTGGGGCTATTTTAACAGGATATAATGCATGGGTAAATGGAAATAAAGTACTAGGTTCTATACCGATTCAAGGAGCAGATGAAGCCGCGGATAGATCGTGGGCAACAAATTGGTCAACTTGGGGAGGTGGAGAAATTTTTCTAGGTGTTCGTAATGGACATTACCTAAACGGTGTAAATTGGATTCGATATAATTTAGCCAATTTCGTGGCTGGAAATATAAAGAAAGGTGTTAATATAGGGGGTATTGTTGGAACTTTTGAAGGCTACGTTCCAACCTCTACTGACTTATATCTAAGAGGAAATAATATAAAATCTTGGTATGCTCTAAGCAATTCTAAAGGTTTGCCTACAGCGACTTTTGACGCTGGACAAATTACACCACAATACAATACCTGTCAAATTAAAGCTGATAACATTAATTTGACAGGTTACAGATACCTGAATATAGAAGGATATGCAAATAACGGAAGTGGTATCATAAAAGAAATCAGATTATGGCGAGTGATGTCCGCTGGAGTTGGTGATGCTTTGCTTGGTTATTTAAATGTTACTAATTATCCTGCTGGAAATTATGTTTATGGATTTGATATTTCAACAAGCCAAGTGGCTGGCAATATATACTTATCGTTTTCTCAAATGATAGGTGCTATTTATCGTATTTGGTTAAGTTAAAGGAGGTCAAAATGAAAATATATGTAAATGACCGATATGAAATTATCGGATTAGACACCGAAGTAGACGGATATAAAGAAGTTTTTGATGTTGACAAGACAAAAGAAGAAATTTTTACAAATTTATGTGATTCCTGTATCTATGGTTATAAATATGAACCGCTTTACGAGATGCTTTTTAATGAAGACGGCAGTAATAAAAGAGACGAAATGACAGGAGAATTTCTTTATAAGGTTGATAACAATGGAAATAAAATCACAAATGGATTTTCTTGTCATCCTTTTGTTAATGTGCAAACTCTTATGTTAATACAAAATCAATATGATGCATCCCAAAAACAGTTTAAAGCTCTTAACAAACAGTTAGAGCATCTAAACATGATATCAGGTATTAATGCACGGCAGATCACTGAATAACAGTAATGAATTTTATAAAACTACTGTTAAAATTGCTACAAAAAAATCACCAAAGGGAGTGATAAAAAATTTTTGCCATAGTCACTCCCTTTAGGCACTGACCGTCTTGTACAGAATATATGCCGGTTTATTATGAGTAGTAATAAAAACATCTATGTTCATCAAGTTTCTCAGGTCATTATATATGATATCGGTTCATACGCATTTCTGGTAAAGCAATCCATATGTAATGAAAACAGTAACTGCTTCAGTAGTAATCAGGCGAATTCCAAAAATCATATTTACTGTGCCCTAGTGACAAGGCAATGTAAATGCGATTCGCCAAATTTAATATTTAGTCATCAAAATGATGCGATAAAAAGGGAATCTGTTTTTTTATCATTTCTTTTCATCATATTCATGCAAAACAGATTTATCACCTGCACAAGAATCAATGGCTGGGAACAATGCAATAAAATAGTTAAAACCTGCATTTTGCGGGGAGGGCCTAGTTAAATAATTGTCGTTTTCTGTTCTTGACTATTGTCAGTAAAGCAATTATAATATTGCAATAATACCATATTTTGGATATTACTAATTCTTACCATTGTTATATAATGTTGTTATAATTGGGGATTATTTTACAGTGGGTTTAAGGGTTTTTATGGAATAGAGGTATAACAAAAAACGAAGGCTAAGAAGGGAACAGTCATGCTGAAAAAATTAAAAGTTGGTAAACGGTTATTGCTTACATTTCTTATTGTGGTATTATTTTCAGGTCTTGCAGGAACCATAGGAATCCTGCTTATCAATACCGTTAACGAGGAGTATAGTATTGAACTTCAGGATTATGGGTTTGCACAGGGAGATATCGGAAGTCTTGGACAGGCATTTCAGGCGCATCGCGCTACAGTTTTATACATAATCTTTTCAGAGAATACATCTGAAACTGAAAAACAGAATCAGACCTTAAGCACACAGGTTGATACAATCAACCGATTGATGAAGCAGGTGGAGAGCCGTATGAAGACTACATCTGAGAAAGAGCTCTACAGCCAGTTGGCAGAGAAAATGAAGAGATATGAGGATATTCGCAGCAATACCATTGAACTTGCGGGTAAATCCTCACAGGAAGCCATGGCCTACTTCCGCAGTCAGGCCGCTCCTCTCGCTGCCGATATCGCCAACACCATCAATACCATGCTGGCGAATAAATCCAACGACGGTATTGCAAAATCAAACCGGCTGGAATTACAGACCAATGTTTTTATCGTTATCATGGTAATTATTATACTGGGTTCCATTGTAACTTCCGTATTAATTGCGATCTATATCACCCGCGGAATAATCAAACCGATTGATGAATTAAAAGACGTGGCCGATAAGATGGCACAGGGTAACTTAGACTGTCATCTGGAATATACCTCTAACGATGAGCTGGGACATCTTGCCGAAAGCATGAGAATCATGATGGAACGCATCTCCTACTACATAAACTATATTTCCGTAACGACACAGCGCATGGCTGGCGGAGACTTTAATATTCCTCACGATACGGAAGAATTTAAAGGAGAATTCCGTGAGGTTCAGATTTCCATTCAGGATCTTACTGATTCCCTTAACAATGTCATGAGTAAAATCACCCAGGCTTCCGATCAGGTAGCAAGCGGTGCCGAACAGGTTGCAAGCAGTGCCCAGGCGCTCAGTCAGGGAGCTACGGAACAGGCTTCCTCCATTCAGGAACTGGCGGCAACCATCAACGATATCTCAAGCAACATCAATCAGAACGCGGAGAATGCAAAAGAGACAAATACTCAGGTGGAAACTACCTCTTCAGAGGTAGAATTCGGAAAAACACGGATGGAGCATTTGAATTCCGCAATGGATACCATCAGCGAAGCTTCTTCAGAAATCAGCAAGGTTATAAAGACGATCGAAGACATTGCTTTCCAGACCAACATTCTGGCATTAAACGCAGCCGTAGAGGCCGCAAGAGCCGGTGATGCAGGCAAAGGCTTTGCTGTGGTTGCAGATGAAGTACGTAATCTTGCAAACAAGAGTCAGGAAGCCTCCAAAAATACTGCTGCACTGATTGAACGGGCGCTGGATTCCATTGAATCCGGTAATCACATTGCCAAAGAAACAAAGGAATCCATGGATCGTATCGTCGTGTCATCCCAGAACGTGGCTAAACTTGTTTACCAGATTTCCACTGCCACGGAACAGCAGGCCACTGCAGTTACACAGGTTACACAGGGTATTGACCAGATCGCAAGCGTGGTTCAGACCAATTCCGCCACTTCGGAAGAAAGTGCGGCTGCAAGCGAGGAGATGGCAGGTCAGGCTCAGATGCTTAAGTCACTAATGAAACAGTTTCAATTAAAAGATTAATTAACTTATTAAAAACATAAAGAGGGTATGCTCAGTCAGATTATGAGCCATACCCTCTTTCCTTATTTCTGTAAAAAATCTCCTGCTTTCCACCTCTCCACCTCTGCATCCGTACCAAGAACAAAATGCTGCCCGTCTATATGATGTTCCGAACCTGCCAGATAATCAATTTCCATTCCTTTCATATCATAGGTAAACGACATCCGGCTTCGTTCTGATACAGGATCCGGCTTTGGAATGGCAGACAACAGGGATCTGGTATAAGGGTGAACCGGTCTGGAAAATATCTCTTCTGTTGTACCCGTTTCCACCATATGCCCCAGATGGAGAACTCCGATTCTGTCTGAAATGTATTTCACCATTGATAAATCGTGGGCGATAAATAAAATTGCTGTCTTAGTCTGCTTCTGAAGTTCTTTCATTAAGTTCACTACCTGCGCCTGAATGGAAACATCCAGTGCACTGATAGCCTCATCAGCTATAATCAGTTCCGGTTCCATAATAAGAGCTCTTGCAATCCCGATCCTTTGTCTCTGACCTCCTGAAAACTGATGGGGATAACGGTTGGCATGCTCCCTGGAAAGGCCCACCATATCAAGAATCCGGTATACCTTTTCCTCCCTTTCCTCCGGGGTGGAATACATGTGGTGAATATCAATTCCCTGGGCAACGATATCCAGAATTTTCTTTCTTGGATTTAAACATGCCATGGGGTCCTGAAAGATCATCTGCATATTAGTCCTTAGATGCTTTGTCTCTTCTACGGAAAGTTTTCCAGATATTTTAGCCCCCTGAAACCATACCTCTCCGGAAGTTGGCTCATACAGACGAATCACAGATCTTCCTATGGTCGATTTTCCGCTTCCCGACTCTCCCACCAGACCGTAGGTTTCTCCAGGATAGATCCGGAAAGATACCCCATCTACTGCTTTAATGGAAAACTTCCTTCCAAGCTTAAAATGCTGCTTTAAATCCCGGACCTCCAATAATGGTTTTTTATTCTCCACTTAGTTCCACCTCCTCCCTCATTCTCTTAATCCGTTCCTGTAATGCCTCCGGCATTGACACGGCAGGCGCATTTTCATGAAGAAGCCAGGTTGCTGCATAATGAGTCTCCGTAACCTGAAACATTGGTGGTTCAAGCCGATAATCTATATTTAATGCAAACCGGTTTCTTTCTGCAAATGCATCGCCCTCTGTTTTATTTAACAAATTAAAGGGACTTCCGGGAATCGTGTACAGCACCTCATCATCTGTATTTAAATCCGGCATGGCAGATAATAATCCCCAGGTGTATGGGTGTTTAGGGCCATAAAAAATCTCTTCTGAAAGTCCTTTTTCCACCACTTTTCCCGCATACATGACTGCCACATAATCAGCCACTTTTGCGACAACTCCCAAATCATGGGTAATATAGATGACAGAGATTCCCGTCTTTTTCT
The DNA here is from genome assembly GCA_023460575.1 of Bacillota bacterium. Lineage (GTDB taxonomy): Bacteria > Bacillota > Clostridia > Lachnospirales > Lachnospiraceae > Lacrimispora. Next base: position 10,926 of record JAEWPQ010000277.1, on the reverse strand, counting down.
GAATCTCTTTAATTAACTCAAGGATCTTAGCCTGAATGGTCACATCCAAAGCTGTAGTCGGTTCATCGCAGATCAAAACCTCAGGATCACAGGACAGGGCAATTGCAATTACGACTCTCTGCCTCATTCCTCCGGAAAGCTGATGTGGATAGCTTTTCATTCGCTTTTCCGGCTCTGTAATCCCTACCAGATCAAGAAGCCTCACGGCCTTTTCATATGCTTCCTTTTTACTGGTCTTGTAATGATAACGCATTCCCTCCATAATCTGACTGCCAATGGGCATGGTAGGATTTAAGGAAGTCATGGGATCCTGAAAAACCATGGCAATCCGCCTCCCGTTTATGCGGCGACGCATTTCCTTCTTGTTAAATGACAGCAGATTCTCTCTCATCTCCTCCCCCTTCTTACGGGAAGTAAAGTCAATTGTCCCACTTTTTATTTTTCCGTTTCCACTCAATATTCCCATAATCGCCTTCACAGTCACTGATTTACCAGAGCCTGATTCCCCAACTATAGCAAGCGTCTCCCCCTGATATAAATCCAGATTGACTCCCCTGATGGCATTTACTTCACCGGCAGAGGTCTGAAAAGAGATGGATAAATCTCTGATTGACAAAACCTTATCTTTGTTCATAATCTGCCTCCTACATCTCTTTCATTTTCGGATCAAACGCATCTCTCAATCCATCTGCCAGCATGTTAAAGCTGAGCATAATAACTGCCAGAACCACCACCGGCGATATGATCATATATGGATGGGTAGTAAAGGACTTAAATGCATCGCTGATCAGGGAACCAAGAGAAGCTAACGGCGCCGGAACACCCAGTCCGATAAATGCCAGGAATGCCTCCGTGAATATTGCATTTGGAATGGAGAACATGGACATAATGATCAGCTGGCCAAAAATGTTGGGGAGTATTTCTTTGAAAATCAAGTAGAAATCCCCCGCTCCCAATGTTCTGGAAGCAAGTATAAACTCCTGTTCCTTCAGCTTCAGCACCTGGGCCCTTGCTACCCGGTTCATTCCAATCCAGCCTGTAATGGCAAGTGCCAGTGTGATGGTTGCAAGCCCCGGTTTGAGCACCAGCATGAGAAGTGTAACAATGACAAGGGTGGGAATTCCATTTAAAATTTCTGCAAACCGCTGCATGGCATTATCCACTGCACCCCCGAAATATCCGCTCACCAGACCATAACTCATGCCAAAGCACATATCAACAAGAACGGCAACCAATGCGATATAGAGAGAAATTCTGGTACCCATAAATGTTCTGGTAAATAGATCTCTCCCCAGTACATCCGTACCAAACCAGTAATAAGTATTCTCAAGCCCGGTGTGTTTTTTAGGATCTGCGTACCGATTCACGGTAACTTTACCAGTGGAGGTGTTCATGGTTTCCGAACCATCCATAATTCCCCACTGTTCCAGAACCGGAACTCTTGGAGCAAGATTCTGGTTTGCTATAATCTGTTCATTGTATGTATATCCATTCATATAAGGACCGGCTATGGCCATAAAAATGACAAAAACAATAGCAATGAATCCGGCTGCCGCTCCCTTATTCTTCAAAAAGGACGAAATGACATCTTTCCAGTAAGACTGTGCCGGATAAACCCGGTCAATTCCTATGCTGTGATTTTCTGCCAGTAAAAAGTCATCCGGCTTAAATTCAAGAGATACTGTTTCCTTGTTATGACTGCTCATAGTCATCCTCCTTTGCCAGCCTGATCCGCGGATCAATGAGACCATATAAAATATCCACAGCAAGCATGATTCCGATATACATGGCACTATATATAAATGCCAGGGTTACGATCACATTATAATCATTGGATTGGATGGCCGTAACCAGAAGGCTTCCGATTCCCGGAATGGAGAATATCTTCTCCACCACCAGGGAGCCGGTCATCAGGCTGACAACAAGCGGTGCCAGAACTGTGACAATGGGAATAAGTGCATTTCTTAACCCATGAATCAGTATGAGCCGCCAGCCGGGAAGTCCTTTGCTCTCTGCAAGAAGCATATAATCGGATCCCAGGACCTCCAGCATTTCCGTTCTTGTAAACCTGGCGACTGTTGCCACAGTAAACATAGCTAAGGAAATGGTGGGAAGAACAGAAGATTTTACTGCTTCCTGCTGCTGATACAATAGCGGAAACCATTTAAAATGATAACCAAGCGTATAAGACAGCCCCAGTGCAAACACATAAGAAGGAAGGCTGACGCCAAGAACGGAAATAACCGTTGTCATGGTATCAAAAATAGTATTATGCTTCAAAGCAGCTATGAGTCCCAATACCAATCCCACCACAGTTCCAAATAGAACTGCCTGCCCTCCGATTCTGATTGAAATGGGAAGTCTGGTTGATAAAAGTGTGGTAATTGATGTATTCTTGGAAATGGTATAGGATACTCCAAAGTCACCGGAAAGCATATTTTTTACATAGTTAAGGAACCGTATGAATACCGGTTTATCCAGACCGTATTTGGCATTAAGCAGCGCCACCTGAGACTGGGTTAGTTTTTCATCATTGAACGGGGAACCCGGCATCAGCTCCAGCATCAGGAATAAAATAAGCAGGATCGCCAGCAAAGTTGCCGCTGAAATGCAGATTCTCTTTACAATATATCGTTTCACAAACGTTACCCTCCCAATTTAAGCAGCCAGAGGAATAACAGGCAAGGCCTGCAACCCCTCCGGCAGCCAGAATATAAAACCCGAAAAGTTTTATTTCTTAGTTGTATTTTTAAAATAACGGTTGATCGCGATGGAGTGGAATTCCACACCCTCAACACCCGCCTTCTGCATCACTGCATTTCCCTTCTGGTAAACCGGGAAAATAACCGCATTATCACAAACGATTTTTTCTGCACCGATTAAAGCCTTCCATCTTGCTGCGGGATCAAGTGCCAGTTCCCCCTTCTTGGCAGATTGGATAATCGAATCATATTCTTCATTTGACCAGAATCCATAGTTATTAGGGCTGTCAGTAATCCACATATCAAGATAGGTCATAGGGTCTGCATAGTCCGGTCCCCAGCGGGTAAGACCAATCTCAAATTCACCTGCCTGCATACGCTCTACACGGTTTTTCTTAGGCAACTGCTCTAAGTTAATGGTGATTCCGGGAAGTGTGGTCTGAATCTCTGACTGAAGGAACTGTGCCACATTGATGGCAGATTCCGTATCCTCTACAATCATGGTGTAGGTCAGGGTCTCCACTCCCAGTTCTTTTTTCGCTTCTTCCCAGTATTTTAAAGCTTCTGCCTTATCGGTCTTAAAGTAATTGCTGCCTGCATCCTCCCGGTAATCCTTTCCGTCAGGACCAGTTGCCAGAAGGGTTGGAACTGCAAAGTAAGCAGGTATAGAACCATCCTTTAAAATATTTGCGCAAACAGCCTCTTTGTCAAAACAGAGAGATAAAGCCTTTCTTAAGTTGAGATTCTCAAGACCTGCCACTTTGGTATTGGGTGACATATACCATAAATAACCTGCCATAATATTCTTAAATTCCGGATCTGCCTGGAACTGCTCCACCTGCTCACCGGAAAGTGTAACTAAGTCTAAATCTCCGTTCTGATATGCAAGCATTGCCTGCTGGGAATCTTTAATAACCTGATAATTGATTCCCTCAAGCTTTACCTTATCTGCATCCCAGTAATCCGGATTTTTCTCCAGCGTAATGTTAGTAGCAGCCGGTTCATAGGCCGTAATCTTAAATGGTCCGTTTGACAGCAGAGTATCCGGTGTGCTTGCATACTGGTCACCGCACTTGGTGAAAAATTCTTCATTTACCGGATAGAAAGTTGGGAAAGCCATCAGAGATTCAAAAAACGGTACTGGGATGTCAAGCTCCACTTTCAGTGTCTTGTCATCTACTGCAGTTACTCCCAGCTCTTCCAGAGGTTTTTCTCCCGAGGAGACTGCATCCGCATTCTTGATACCTGCGATTCCTACAATAAAAGCGTATTCACTAGCTGTTACCGGATTAACTGCCCTTCTCCATGCAAATACAAAATCCTTAGCTGTGACAGGCGTTCCATTAGACCATTTTGCATCTCTTAAATGATAGGTAAGCGTCAGTCCATCTGCACTCTTATCCACACTCTCTGCCAGCGCCGGTACTGGATTTCCGTCTGCATCTAACTCATAAAGTCCATCCGTGGTATCCGCAATTACTTCAAATGAGGTTCCATCGGTAGCAATCTGGGGATCCATGGAAGCGACCTCCACATCAATATGTACATTTAATGCATTTCCTTTTGCTGCTTTTGCCGCCTCTGTCTGCGCAGCAGCCTGGGTTGTGCCTGATGCTGGCGCTGCGGGTTTGGAATTCCCACAAGCGGTTAAAGACCAGACCATTAATCCCGAAATCCCCAGTGATACCATTTTTTTCATGGCTTTCTTCATTTAACTACCTCCCAATTCTATTAAATTAAAAAAATAAAGGCATCTGGCAGAATTATTTTCTGTTCAGACGCCTTAGTCTTAATTTTCTATAACTTTATGATATTTTTATATATTTGTCAATAGTTTTATAACTTCGTCACTTATAATAAAATCAATAAATTAATTTTTGAATTACTTACTTTATATAATCAACAATACTCTTAATTAAGTGAATATTGCCGATTCGTTTTCTATATAAATATGCCGGTGCAAATAAAATAAGACGCAGAATCTTATCAATTCAACGTCTTGCTTTCATTCTCTTACGTTTCCAGACCGAAACGTTCTTCCAATATGTTTCTTAGAATATCCACAATACCTCCCGCATCAACTCCGGTCTCATCGACGGTGATATCCGCATATTTCTCATAATAAGGGATCCGTTCCTCATACAGATCCTTTAATGTCATTCCGCCTTTCAGCACAACCCCCCGGTCCGTTAAATTCCCCAGCCGCTCCTCTACTTCTTCATAGCTGAGTTTTAAGTAAACCACTGTGCTGATCTTCTTTAAATGCTCCATGGCTTCCGTTCCGTAGATGACACTTCCGCCCGGAGCAATGACGCTGTTATGGACGGAAAGTTCTGCATTTACCCGGTTTTCCACATCAAGAAAGCCTTCCTGTCCTTCCTCGGCAATAATCTCTTTTAACAGCCTTCCTTCCTGCTCCTGGATTACGATATCCACGTCAACAAAGGAATAACCAAGACGCTTCGCCAGAAGTACACCCACCGTGCTCTTCCCTGATGCCGGCATCCCGATTAAGGTAATGTTATCAAGATTCTGGTTCCTTCTCATTTCCTTTTCCTCCTGTCCTTTGACTTCTTATCCGTCTTTCTGACCGAATAACCAAAGCTGCCCACCTTTTTTCCCAGTTCAAAATATTCCCCATGGGAATAGGTAATCAGCTTAGACTGATTTAAATGAAATTTATTCTGTTCATCCATATAACGGCTGTCTACCGTTACGCCCACTACCTCAGCCAGAAAGAGATCATGACTTCCAAGCGGTTTAATCTCCGTAACCTTGCAGGAGAGAATCACGGGACTTTCTGCTATTGCTGGAACACTGATATTGGTTAAGGAACAGGGAGTCAATTTCATATCAGCAAATTTATCCACGTCTCTTCCTGATTTCACCCCGCAGTAATCCGCTGCCCTCACCAGATCTGCTGTCACCAGATTTACTGCAAACTCACCCGTTTCCTTTATAATATCGTAGGAGTAGCGCTCACGCCTGATTGAAACAGACAGCATGGCAGGAGAAGAGCAGATCGTCCCAGCCCAGGCTATCGTAATGATATTGGGCTTTTCTCCCTGACGCATACAGCTCACCATAACTGCAGGTACCGGATAAAGCATATTTCCAGGTTTCCAGTCTGTCTTGCCGGATGACTTTGCCTGTCCGGACTCTCTGCTATTCTTATCTTTCATGAATCCAGCCTCCCATTATTCCTGCACTGCCAGCATGATTGCGGGAATCAGCTGTTTTTTTCTGGATACAACACCCGGTAGACTTACCAGATGGTCTTCGCCGCTTTCCTGTGCATCCTCTGCCCGGAACGCCCTTATAATCAGCTGTTTTGCACCCTGTCCCTCACAGAGAAGTTCTGTAGATTCCGTAAGAATATTGGTCAGCATGAAAAACATCACGTCTACCCCATGCTCCTCTCTCGCCTTTTTCATATAGGGAAGCATTCTCTCTTTTAATTCATCCAGCTCTTTGGAGTTTAAGGAACTGATCTGTCCCACACCAAAGTTCACCTTCCCAAATGTAAACTTCTTAAAGTCCTGATAGAATATCTCTCCGTCTGTCTTTCCTTTTAAATTGCTTCCTGCCGCAAACATGGATGAAGCATACTTGTCCACCTGGATTCCGGCAATCTCGGCAAGACTCAGAGCTGCCTTCTTATCCGCTTCTGTGCAGGTAGGAGAACGAAACAGCAGAGTATCGGAAATAATCGCGCTGCATAATAAACCGGCAATTTTCGGTTCAATCTCCGCATGATTCTCCTGATACATCTGGTATATAATCGTAGCCGTACACCCAACCGGCTGGTTGCGGAAGAAGACAGGCGCTATAGTTTCCACAGTACCCAGTCTGTGATGGTCTATAATCTCAAGAACCTCAGCACTTTCCATTCCCTCAACAGCCTGGGACCGTTCGTTATGGTCAACCAGTATCAGGCGTTTTCCTTTTGCACCAAGGAGGTTCCGGCGGGAAATCATTCCTTTGTACTTTCCATTCTTATCAAGTACAGGAAAATCGCGGTGGCGCTTGCTTGCCATCACATCCTTTATGTCGTCAATGTAATCTTCCACTTCAAAAGTAATCAGTCCGTCTGTCTTCATAAAATAACTGATGGGAATACTCTGATTTACAAGACGGGCAGCGGTATAGGTATCATAAGGAGTTGTCATGACTGCACAGCCGCGTTCCTGTGCCAGTTTCTTAATCGTCATGGATACTGCTGCCCCTTCACATACAATAATACATGCAGCCTCCATCTCAATAGCACAAAGCTGGGATTCATAACGGTTTCCTAAAATAACCAGATCACCTTTTGCAATATAGTATTCCATCATGTCGGGATTGGCAGCGGCAATTAACACCTTACCATTATTAAAATAATCTCCTGTTTCACCGACTACCATGTTTCCTTCCAGAGTCTCCACAATATTGGCATACTGAGTATTGGCTTTTGAGAGAATACTGCTGTCATATACATTCATATAAGATTTGGCAATATCGCCTACCGTAATAAGACCCTCTAACATTCCGTCATCAGTCACGGCAGGAATGGTGACAACATTGGCCTCCTGCATTATATTCCACGCATTTTTCAAAGAAAGGTTTTTCTTTACTCCACGGGTCTCCCTTATCTCGATATCCAGCACCTGAGTCTTCACATTCTCAATCAGTTCCGGAGATTCCACCCCAAAATAATTAAGTACAAACTGGGTTTCTTCATTTACCCGCCCAGCTCTGCCCGGTTGATAATCTTCTTTCGTCAGCAGTCTTTTTAAATTGGCATAACAAACAGCTGAACAGATCGAATCTGTATCCGGGTTTTTATGTCCAATCACAATTGTCTTTCTGTTTCTACGGTTCTCTTCCATTCTTTCCTCCTTTATTTCATAATCTGTTTACACAGCGTTCACATTGTGTTCACATGTATTTTTTATACTAATTGTATAGAAATCGAACAAACAAAAACGCTTAAATAGTCAAATTGCACATAGATTTTTCATAATTGCCCCGACTGCCTGGCAGCCGGGGTCTCCTCATTTTACAAGGATTCATCCTTTGTGAAGTATTCCCATTATATCATAATTTAGTAAATTGTAAATAAGCGTTGGTATCTGCTAACGTGCTCTTAGTGAGAACTTTTCCCTTCCAACGCAAAAAGGAAAGCAGAGAGAGCCTCCATTCTCCCTGCCTTCCTTTTCTATTACTGCATTATTATCAGTCAAGAATCAGTCTTGCCGCCCCGTAGATACCAGCATCGTTGCCCAGTGTTGCAAGAACAATTTTGCTCTTGCTTTTTGATATAGGTGTAAATGCATCATAATGACGGAAGATCTCATCAATGAGAAATTGTCCTGCTTTTGATACACCTCCGCCTATAACAAATACTTCCGGGTCTATGACCATGGAAATCTGAGCCAGCGTAAGACCGAGAAAATGACCAACTGTATCCATAACAGACTTTGCCAGTTCATCTCCAGCCTTTGCTGCATCCAGCACTTCCTTCGCAGTTACGTCATCTCCAAAGTTCCGTAAAACAGATGGAATGTCCGAAGAAGCCATTTTCCGTCTTGCTTCTCTTGCAATACCGGTGGCGCTTGCAATCTGTTCCACGCAGCCTACACCGCCGCAGTTACAATGCTCCGTCTCTTCATCCCGGATATGGATATGACCAATTTCCCCTGCCAGTCCGTGTTTGCCGGAAATGATCTTCTGTCCCAGGATTACGCCTCCGCCCACGCCCGTGCCCAGAGTGACCATAACAATGTCTTCGTAGCCTTTTCCTCCGCCCTGCCACATCTCGCCCAGAGCTGCTACATTGGCATCATTTCCGCAGAGCACCGGGATTCCGTCCAGCCTGCTGCTCAGTTCTCTTCCCGGATATAAATCACGCCAGCCTAAATTAACGCAGACCTCCACATATCCGTCAGGCATAACCGGGCCTGGAACTCCCATTCCTATGCCTTTGATATCATCAAGAGAGATATTATGCTTCTCCAGTGTCTCCAGAATGGAAGCAGATACATCATCCAGAATGTATCTTCCGTTCTCTTCCGTTCTGCTTCCTACCTCCCACTTATGAAGAAGCTCCCCTGTTGTTTCGAATATTCCGATCTTAACAGATGTTCCTCCCACATCTATGCCAACACACTTTTTTCCCATGTCCAGATACGCTCCTTTATGCTTTTGTATCAGCCGAAGTATTATTATAAGGATTTTGCCACTTCTGCTACATGCTCAGGCGTAAATCCAAAATGGTCAAATAACAGATTTGCAGGGCCGCTGGCTCCAAACCCGGTCATGGTCACATAAGCGCCATCAAGGCCTACATATTTACCCCAGCCAAAATCGCTTAACGCTTCCACTGCCACACGTTTTCTTACTGCCTTTGGAAGTACGGATTCCTTATACGCTTCGTTCTGTTCCTCAAATAAATCCATACATGGCATGGAAACTACGCGGACTTTTCTGTCAGAAAGAAGAGCTTTTGCCTTTACGGACAGTTCCACTTCCGATCCGCTTGCAATGAGAATCAGATCCGGTGTTCCTTCACAGTCGTCGATTACATAGCCTCCCTTTAATGCCTCTTTGCTGCTTCCAGGCATAGGAGTCAGATTCTGTCTTGTGAGAACCAGAGCAGTCGGTGTTTTTTTGGATGTAAGTGCAGAGTACCATGCTGCTTCTGTCTCTGTCTCGTCACAAGGACGGAAAACATGGAAGTTTGGTAATGCACGTAACATGGCAAGCTGCTCAATTGGCTCATGAGTCGGTCCATCTTCGCCAACACCAATACTGTCGTGAGTGAATACAAAGGATAACGGCACTCCCATCAAAGCGGAAAGACGTGCCATTGGCTTGGTATAATCACTGAAAACAAAGAAAGTTGACACATAGGTACGAAGTCCGCCATGAAGCATCATACCGTTTCCTATGGCTGTCATTCCAAGTTCCCGAACTCCAAAATGCATGTTTCTGCCGCTTGGATTTTCCTTGCTGTAATCTCCCACATCCGACATATTTGTCTTGTTGGAAGGTGCTAAATCCGCAGAACCGCCGATTAGGTTCGGCATATATGTCTTAATTCTGTTTAAAATCTGTCCGGATAAATTTCTGGTAGCATCTGCTTTTTCAGGTTTTTTCCAGAAATCAGCGCATGCTTCAATGGATTTTTCTCCTGCATCCGGATCATGATAAGCATTCCACAGTTCTTCCATGTCAGGATACTCCTGGCAGTATGCAGCGAACATCACATTCCATGCAGCCTCTGTTTCAGCTTTTTCCTCAGCAAGCTTTCTATAATGGCTGTAAACTTCCTCAGGAACATAGAACGGCTCCATAGATGGCCAGCCCAGGTTTTCCTTTAATGCCGTGATATTATCTGCACCCAGAGGCTCTCCGTGCGCACTTGCTTTTCCCTGCTTTGCAGGACAGCCATACCCAATCTGGGTCTTTATGGTGATGAAGGACGGATGTTCGGTATCAGCCTTTGCATCCTCGATTGCACGGCCGATAGCCTCTAAATCGTTTCCATCTTCAACCGTAATAGTCTGAAAACCAAATGCTTCCATACGCTTCTGTACATTCTCTCTAAATGCGATATCTGTACTTCCCTCTATGGAAATTTTATTGGAATCATAAAAAACGATTAATTTTCCTAAACCAAGAGTTCCTGCAAGAGAAAATACTTCTGAAGAAATTCCTTCCATCATGCAGCCGTCTCCACCCATAACATAGGTGTAATGATCAACAACCGGATAGTTGTCCTTGTTAAATACAGCAGCAAGATGGCTCTCAGCAATTGCCATACCGACTGCCATACCCATACCAGCACCAAGAGGGCCTGTGGTTGCTTCAACACCAACCGTATGGCCATACTCCGGATGTCCCGGGGTTTTAGAACCAAGCTGGCGGAAATTCATCACATCCTCTTTGGATAAATTACCGTATCCGAACAGGTGGAGCAGAGAATACAAAAGCATGGATCCATGACCTCCGGATAGAACAAAACGGTCTCTGTTGGCCCATGTTGGGTCTGCCGGATTATGGTTCATGTGATTTGCCCATAATTCATACGCAGCAGAGGCACATCCTAATGGAAGTCCCGGATGTCCGGAGTTGGCTTTCTGGATTGCATCGGCAGAAAGGATGCGGATTGCATTAATTGACATAGTATCGATGTTGCTCATTGGTATTGTCCTCCTATTTGTAATCTTATTTCTTTCATGTT
>JAEWPQ010000276.1 GCA_023460575.1 Bacillota bacterium | reverse complement strand
TGACTTTGCCAGTCCCACTATCTTTTCCATTGTCTTTTCCATGATCTTAACCTCTCTTATTTAAAAATAATGTAGCTTTTTCCCTTTGTTGTCTGTACAGTATGACTGTCCTTTATCACCACATTGTTTGAAACAAACAGAATCTTTCCCTGGGTCTGTATGGTTACGGGACTGGCTGATGTCACAACAACTGCCTGGCTCTCTCCTCTTTTGGATACTGCCTTTTGATCCGCTTCTTTACCATCTGCTTTTATAAAGGTCACTCCCTCTGATTCACTCTGACCATAAACTTCAGACAGTTTATTGACTGCAATGGACTCCACCTGATTAGCTTTGTCTTCATACTGGGTTGTAAATCCTATGAGTGCATCCGGAGATGCATAATGGAACATCATTTTGGCTGTTCCGTTATCCAGTGTGCAGGAGTCTAAGGCTACCTGGTTCTGCCCGTTCGCTCCATTATACTGAGAAACTGCCTCTTCCAGAAATGTTTTCAGTTCATCCCCATTGTAATAATCCTGCTGCGCATAAGATTCCACCGTTGCAGTCTGAAATGTTCCTTCTTCCGTTACATAGATTCTGCTGCTCTCTGAATTCAAGGTGCTGCTGCCGCCATTCCCAAGACATCCTGTCAGCATGCCTGCTGCCAGCAGGGCAGTCAGAACCGCTTTCCTTTTTTTCATCCAAATTCCTCCTGCATTGGCACATATGAGAGCATTATACCAAATGCTGCCTGTCATTTCAATACTTTACTCCCCATCATCGTCTGCAAAATATCCAGAGAATGAAACTCACGGTCTACGTACCGCTTTTTATTGATTTCCACACAACGGGAGAACTCTAAAAGCACCGGTTCCGTTAAGGTAAAGGTATACAAATGCTCTATGGGGGATCCGATCACATACTCCCAGGCGTAGTTAGCGGAGTCACTGACTGACCGGGGCGGTTTCTCGGTATATTCCCCGTTTAATACCATGGCTTTCAGTTCAAAAATCCGTAAAACCATCTGGTTATCTAAAGCAGGCTTTAAAAGAGCCCTTACTGACTGGTATAAAAGCTTTAACAGTCCGGTCCCGTCTATATTTTCCCTGGAATAATAATCAGCAAATTCCAGAAAATAGGAACCATAACAGGTACATTCCATATCTGCCGCCAGTTCATCAAAGTAATTGGAAATCTCCGCAGACTGCAGTGTATAGGAATCCCTTCCGGCGTAAAGGGAAAACTGGCCGAAGACAAAGGGCCTGCTCACCGCCATGAACGGATTGCCGGGCCTTCTTGCACCTCTGGCAAATGCAGTAATCTTCCCTCTTTCCCTGGTCAGTATCACAAGACGCTTATCCATCTCTCCTACCGGGGATACCTTAATTACCATCCCCGTCAGTTTCTCTGTTTCCCTCAATGTTAACCACCATTTTTAAATATCCTTCTGGCTATACCCATAATTTTTCATATACAGTTCACTGTCACGCCACTCTTTGCGGACCTTGACCCACAGCTGTAAATTAACCTTCATCTCCAGCTGATTTTCAATTTCCCTTCGTGCCGCGCTTCCGATTTTTTTTAGCATTGATCCGCCTTTTCCGATGATGATTCCCTTGTGGGATTCCCGCTCGCAGATAATATTGGCTTCAATATCCATGATTCCGTTATCCCGTTCCTTCATCTTTTCCACTGTCACGGCGATTCCGTGAGGAATCTCATCGTTTAAAAGCCGGAGCGCCTTTTCTCTGATCAGCTCTGCAGATATCTGGCGCATGGGTTGGTCTGTTACCGTATCTTCATCGTAATACTGGGGGCCTTCCGGTAGATACTTATAAATCAGCTCCAGCATTAAATCCGTATTTTTATCCTTTAAGGCAGATACCGGAACGATTTCCGCAAACTTACAGATATCCTTATAGGCATTCATGAACGTGAGAATCTCTTCCTGGTTTTTTACCGTATCAATCTTATTGATGACCAGAATTACCGGTGTTTTCACCTGATTTAACTGCTCTGCTATATGCTGCTCTCCGGCACCGATAAAGGTGCTGGGCTCCACCAGCCACAACAGCACGTCCACTTCCTTTAACGTGTGCTCTGCCACATTTACCATATATTCTCCCAGCTTGTTTTTTGCCTTGTGGATACCCGGAGTATCAAGGAATATAATCTGCCCCCTGTCATCCGTATATACGGTTTGAATCTTGTTTCTTGTTGTCTGGGGCTTGTCAGAGGTAATGGCAATCTTCTGCCCGATTAAATGATTCATCAGGGTGGATTTTCCCACGTTTGGGCGCCCGATTAAAGAAACGAAGCCAGATTTATAATTATGATCCATATAGATTCTCCTTTGTGTTATGAATGGAATAAGTTCTTTGTCTCTTCAAACATGGAACTTTCCGCTGCGATTTTTTCTTCATTGCCAATGACACAGAGACTGCCGCTGCTTAATACCGCTTTTACGATAGGCGCCAGCTTTCTGATGTCTTCCTGTGATGCGTTTAATACCTCTTCCCGTTCTTTTTCCATCATCTCTTTGCTCACACCTGATAAATAGGCGGACAGACCACGGTTTCCTTTGGTAGACGGGGGATAAGGAACGTCCATGTCACTGATGGTTCCGATTACGTATTTGGTCATATCCCGGTCTTCCACCTGGAAGTTCTTAAGATATTCCACAACGTCTTCATAGATACGGTTTGTCTCTTTTAAATTAGGATCCCGGTAGGAAGCAAAATACCCTTCGCCGGAACGCCCGAATCCGCTCATACAGCCATACGCTCCACCCTTGACTCTCAAATTAATCCAAAGGTAATCATAGCTTAAAATGACTTTTAGTATCTTTAATACTCCGGTGTACTCCAGTCCTGTACCTGCAAAGGTTCCGCACCTTGCCACATAGTTAACCTGAGAAGCGGTTGTAAAGCCTTCGTTTCTGTTACCTGACGGATAAATGAAAGAATACCGTTTTTTCTCCCCTTCAGGCAGTCCATCCGTCAGCTTTTTCATCGCATCGGGAAGAAGAGCATAGCCTTTTTCATCTGCCGTATAGCTTACCAGCATATTGCCTGTTGTAAAGAGTTTTTTCACCACAGACTGAAATCTTGCAATAAACGTTTTCTTATCAGCCGGGTACTCTTTATCCAGCTTTTCTAAAAATTCATAATAACCGACTCCGCCTGTCATGTCATTAAAATAGGCTGCAGGAGAAAAATAGGATGTAGCTCTTGCCACTGCTGCCGAATGGCAGGCTCCTTCCAGTTTCATCCTTGCTCTGGATCTGGTTTCGCTGATTACTTCTCCCACCCTCTTTTCATCATCTAAGAGAGAACGTGTCAGGATTTCATTTAAAATTGAAAATCCAAAATCAATCTTATCATAGAGTACTCTGGCACTTGCCATAAAATAGCCTTTAAACTGGCCTCTGTTTTTTAAATCAGGATAAGAGGTGACACTGAAGCTGACACCGCCGCTGTTTAAATGAATCTCACTGGCTAAATCTCCATAAGTGTAGTTTTCAGTGTTAACATATCCAAGCAGAGATTTTAGAAATCCCACATAAGGCAAGTCCTCCATGGGTAGTACCGACGTATCAAACAGCACTTTTAAGTAGCCGATTCCGGAACTGGACATCTCATGATGAATTACCTTAACTCCACGGACTTCCTTCTCTTCCCAGATAATCTGCTCCGGTTCTCTGCTGATATCCTCTCTGGAAAGCATGGGGATCTTTTCTAAATCTTCCTGTGGAGACGGGTTTTCCTGATATTCTCTTAATGCTTTTGTCTGGTCAATAAAACGGCAGATCTCCTCTTCAGAAAGAGATGCCTTATATGCTGCAAGCTTTCTGGCTGTCTTTGCATCTTCCTCTGCTGTTAAGTTCTTTTTCGGGCTGACAGTCAGCACTGCTTCAAACGGATTATCCAGCAAATACTCTCTGATCAGCTGTTCAAAATAGCCGTCATCCACAACCTTTTTTAAATAATCAAAGGTCGCCTGGTACTGTAAGTGCATCATGGGATCACCGTCGTAAAGCCAGCTGTCCATACACTGAAGACCATACATCAGTCCTTTTGGCGCGGAACCGTAATCTGCTTCCCGATAACGGAATTCGTAATAATTCATACCAGCCTTTAAGCTCTTTTTGTTAATGCCTTCATCAGCGAGCTTTCTCAAGGTACCCTTGACAACTGCAAGAAACTCTCCCAGCTGCTCTCTGTTTGCATTTTTAGCAATAACAGTAAAATAAGGCTGCAAAATGCCGCTGTTATATCCCCCAAGGATATCCTGCCCGATTCCAGCATCAATAAGCGCCTGCTTTAATGGAGCGCCCGGCGCATCAAGAAGCGTGTACTCAAGAATCTGGAATGCTACATACAGTTTGGGATCCAGATCAGTCCCTACCACAGTATTAATGGAAAGATAAGTGGCGTTCTCTTCCGATTCTCCTTCCGTTATGGAATAGTAAGTCTCTTCCTGCAACGGATGCTCAAACGGTTTCTGTCTCACTATCCTGGAGTCAACCTCAGTCTGGTCATAGTGGCTTAAATACGTTTCATCAAGCCATATAAGCTTTTCCTCCATATCCATATCTCCGTAAAGGTAAATATAGCTGTTAGAAGGGTGATAATACTTTCTGTGGAAATTTAAAAAATCCTCATAGGTTAAATCAGGGATAAAGGCTGGATCTCCCCCTGATTCCTGGCCATAGCAGTTATCCGGGAAAAGCACCTTTCTGGTAAAACGGTCAAGAACCTCTTCCGGAGAGGAAAAAGCGCCCTTCATTTCATTGTAAACCACTCCGTTATAGATTAAATCGGCGTCTTTATCTTCCAGCTCATAATGCCAGCCTTCCTGCATAAAGATTTTCTCTTCTTTATAAATGTTTGGATGAAGTACCGCATCCATATATACATTCATCAGATTATGGAAATCCTTTTCATTGCAGCTTGCAACCGGGTATACGGTTTTATCCGGATAAGTCATGGC
The DNA here is from genome assembly GCA_023460575.1 of Bacillota bacterium. Classification (GTDB taxonomy): domain Bacteria; phylum Bacillota; class Clostridia; order Lachnospirales; family Lachnospiraceae; genus Lacrimispora. The sequence continues at coordinate 2,647 of JAEWPQ010000276.1, read as the reverse complement.
ATTTAAGAATGTGTTAAGAGAGCCTTTGACCAACTCTACAAAGGGGTCCTTAACAGGGAACTGATCGGAGCCGCATAAAACGCTGTGCTCCAGAATATGTGCCACTCCTGTGCTGTCCCTGGGAGGAGTCTTAAATCCAATGTTAAATACCTTGTTCTCGTCGTCACACGGTATGATGAAAATTCTGGCTCCGCTTTTTTTATGATGAAGTACGCATCCGGTCGCGTTTAACTCCACAATTTCTTTTTCCTCCACAACCTCATAGGCTGCAAGTTTTTTTAATTGATTCATATATTATTTCTTCCTCCTGCAAATTCTCTATTAATTACATATTGCCCACTAATTTGTCTTTTAATATAGCCGCGCATTCCCTGACGCAAAAATGTATAAAAAGAACGGGATCTGACCCGCAGGATATTCCGTAAATATCAGGAATTCCCCATTTTTTAGCGATCTGCTGTGCACGGAACACATGAAAATCACTGGTCAGTACCCCAACTCTAATAGGTTTATCCGGAACCTCTTCAAATGACCCCGGAACCACAATTCCCGGACTGTTCAGCCTGTGGGCTTTTTTCTTTGCCTGGTCCTCTTCAATGGCTACACGGCTGTATGCAATATTCTCAACTGTACTGTGGGAACGTGTCTCTAAAATAAGCTGTTCTTCCCTCACGCCGTTATAAACCAGATAATCCCTCATGGCCTCGGCCTCTGCAACCGGCTCATCTTCCCCTTTTGCACCGGATAAAATAAGAATCGTTCCCGGATTTTTATCTACATATTCCACTGCCTTATCCAGGCGTTTTTTTAAGGATTTTGTGATCCCTGTTTCCTTTACTTTCGCCCCAAGAACAATCACATAGTCCAGATTCGAGGTGTCACGGGCGGCCACTCCTGTAAATACCAGGATCTCAACCACTGCAAATACCAGAATTCCGGTGCAGCACATGGTTACAACGGAAACCGGAACCCACAAAGGAACTTTATCCTTATGCTTTATATAGACTTCCCAACCACCTGTCAAAATCATGCATAAGGCTGCAATAAACAGCCAGATCAGGGAAAAAGAAGTGGCTAAGCCTGAATAAACCGCAATGATAATATAATAAACCACACATAAAACAGCTGTGAGCCACAAAATCCATATCATAAGTAAGCCTCCGCTCTGCTAACTTCTAAATTTGCGTTTCTATATGTCCATTTTATAGCATACCACAATATGGCAGTTTCTACAACAACCACCAGATTTAGCCGGAAAAGAAAAACACCATCCGGCTGCTTAACCTGCCATGCCGGACAGTGCTCAAAATCTCACAATCAATCTATTCTATTTCACTTCTGCGCAGAATGTCGTATGGTTCCACCTTAGCATCAAGATGGACAAAAAGGATCTGTCTGGAGTGAGGTGCACTTTCCTGTGCTTCCCCATCTTCATTCCATATACCTTTGACTTTTACTTCCAGATTACTTCCGTCAGGCTTCATGACCTCAATGGTCTCTCCCACCGTGAATTTGTTCTTCTGCTCAATTCTTGCATACCCTCTCTCATCAACAGCCAGGGCCGTTCCCAAATAGGTGTAATTTTTTACATAGGTATTGTTGTCGTAGATCTGAGTCGTCTCATCAGGCTTTCCAAAATAAAATCCGGTAGTAAACTCCCTGTAGGTACATTTTCCGATTTCAGACCGGTACCAGTCCATATTTGCTTTATAAAGCTCAGGATCTTTGTTATAATCATCAATGGCTTTCCGGTAGGTTCTCGCCACCGTCGCCACATAAAGAGCCGTTTTCATACGTCCTTCGATCTTAAAGCTGTCGATCCCCGCATCCATCATCTCCGGAATATGCTCAATCATGCACAAATCCTTGGAATTAAAGATGTACGTCCCCCGCTCATTTTCATAAACCGGCATATACTCACCCGGACGTTTTTCTTCTACAAGGGAGTATTTCCATCTGCAGGGATGGGTGCAGGCGCCCTGGTTTGCATCTCTGCCCGTCATAAAATTGCTCAGTAAGCAGCGGCCGGAATAGGACATGCACATGGCTCCGTGTATAAAGCTTTCAATTTCCAAATCCTCAGGGATCTTACCCCTGATTTCCTTAATCTCGGCAAGGGAAAGTTCCCTGGCTGATACCACACGTTTGGCTCCCAGCTGGTGCCAGAACAGATAGGTTCCGTAGTTTGTGTTGTTCGCCTGAGTGCTGATGTGAAGTTCCATATCAGGAATCACCCTTTTTGCAATGGCGAATACACCCGGATCGGAAATAATCACCGCGTCCGGTCTGATTTCCTTTAATTCGTTAAAATATTCCTCTACTCCGGAAAGATCTTCGTTGTGTGCCAGAATATTGGCTGTGATATAGACTTTTACCCCGCGGTCGTGGGCAAAGGCAATTCCTTCCCGTATATCGTCATTTGTGAAGTTTTTTGCCTTGGCACGCAGTCCAAAGGCTTCTCCTCCGATATAGACAGCATCTGCACCGTAAATCACTGCGGTTTTTAACACTTCCAGGCTGCCTGCCGGAATCAAAAGTTCGGTCTTTCTCATGAAACTCCTCTCTCGTACTTCTCTTTTAAAATGCTGACAGTAATTCCGTCTCCAATTGGAACCACCGATGTAATAAGCTGGTCACAATGCTTTAA
>JAEWPQ010000275.1 GCA_023460575.1 Bacillota bacterium | reverse complement strand
AGAGAAGGAGACCCCTTGCCTTCCGTTCGCCAGATGGCCGATAATATAGGCATTAATATGCATACGGTAAATAAGGCGTACTCTGTTTTAAAACAGGAGGGATTTGTGAAACTGGACCGCAGGAAAGGAGCGGTTGTTTCCCTGGATGTAGATAAAATACAGGTTCTTGATGAGATGCGCAGAGATTTAAGCGTTGTATTAGCAAGAGGCATCTGCAAAAATATTTCGTGTGATGAGGTTCACCAGCTGGTTGATGAGATTTTTCAGTCTTTTATAAAAAACCAGAGATAACAGTGATTCCCTGGATTGGAGGTTCTATATGTTGTGCGAGAAGTGTAAGATTCGCGAAGCAAATATTCAATATACGGAAGTGGTGAATGGTGTAAAGAAAGAACACCATTTTTGTGCTCAATGTGCAAAAGAGATGGATTTTGGTGTATATGCGGCCATATTTGACGGGGAATTTCCCCTTGGCAAGCTGTTATCAGGTCTTTTAGGAATTGAAGATACAGAAAAAGGACCAGATAAGCTTTCGCAGATTGCCTGTCCCACCTGCGGCACCAGCTACAGTAAGTTTGTGAAAGACAGCCGGTTTGGCTGTGCAGACTGTTATAGTGTGTTTGGCCCTCTTATGGAGGACAGCATCAAACAGCTGCAGGGGAGTCTTATGCATACTGGAAAGACTCCGGTCTATCAAAGAATGGACCAACTGGATCAAAGCCAGTACCCGGATGAACCAGGTTCTGATATAAGCAGTCATAAAGACGAACTCTTTGAACTGGATGCAAAGCTGAAAGAAGCGCTCCGGTTTGAGGATTATGAGACGGCTGCTGTATGCAGGGACCGGATAAAAGAACTAAAGAAAGGGAATGAAGGCGATGCTTAAATGGTTTGAACAGACTGACAGCGGCAGATCTGGTGTAATAAGCAGCCGGATCCGCCTGGTCAGAAACTGGAAGGAGTATAAATTTCCCTATAAACTGGATGATAAGGAAAGCACCGAGATGATTCACCGCCTGGAATTCGGTTTAAAGGATTTGGGAAAAGAACTTGGTAAACCCATGGCCTTTTCCATGCTGGATGAATTAAATGAACTGGACAGGGTGGCATTTAAAGAGAGAAGGGTTTTAAATTCTTCCATTGTCGCCAAAAAGACGCCTGTGGGAATTCTGCTATCAGAAAATGAAGGTACAGGGATTGTCTTTAACGGAGATGATCATATCCGGATTCAGGTTTTAAAAACAGGTCTGCATCTGGAAGAGATGTGGGAGCAGGCCAGTGGTATTGATGATTATTTGAATGAACGTTTTCCATATGCATTTGATGACCGGTACGGTTATCTGACGGCCTTTCCAACCAATGTGGGAACCGGGCTTCGGGCATCGGTCGTGGTACATCTTCCCATGCTTTCCCAGGGACGTAAATTTTCAAGTCTGATAGGAGAGATGGGGCGTTTCGGAGCTGCTGTACGGGGCGTTTACGGAGAAGGAGAAGATAATTTCGGAGCTCTTTATGAAGTATCCAACCAGAAAACACTGGGACAGACGGAGCGGGAAATTATTGATACCGTTACAAAAGCAGCCATTCAGCTGACCAATCAGGAGATGCAGGTGAGAAAGTTATCACTGCAGCGCCGGAAAATTGAAAGAGAAGATGAGATCTATAAGTCTTACGGCGTGCTTAAATATGCCAGAAGGCTGACTTCCAGGGATGCCATGATTTTTTTATCACAGATGATGGCAGGACTGGAGGATGGTCTGATTCATACGAAAGAAGAGTTTAATGTTTACCGACTGATGCTTGGCATCTGGCCGGCAAATTTGCAAAAGATTTCCGATCGTCCTCTGAATAAGGAGGAGCTTGATATGGCAAGGGCGGAATTCATCCGGGAGGAACTGCCGGAATTAAATTGACAGGAGGATTGCATTTATGATAGACAGATTTACGACAAAGGCAAGAACGGCCATTAATCTGGCAGAGCAGGCAGCAGGGCGGCTGGGACACAGCTATGTGGGAACCGAGCATCTGCTTTTGGGGCTGCTGGAAGAGGGCAGCGGTGTTGCAGCAAGAGTACTCATTGAGAACGGCGTAAGAGAAGATAAGGTTCTGGGTCTGATCAGCCAGCTGATTGCGCCGGACCAGGCCGTAAGGGTGAGAGAAGACGGAGGATACACACCAGGAGCCAGAAGAGTTTTGGAAAACAGTTACCGGGAAGCAGTCCGTTTTAAAGCCAATTTAATTGGAACCGAGCATCTTCTTATTTCCATTATCCGTGATAATGACTGTGTTGCCTCCAGACTGCTTAATACCATCGGCATCAGTGTTCAGAAACTCTACATTGATGTTTTGGCAGCTATGGGAGAGGATGCACCTGCCAACAAGGAAGAGTTAATGAAGTCTGGCAAAAGCAAGGGCAGTACTCCCACTCTGGACAGCTACAGCCGTGACTTAACGGAGCTGGCGGTGAAGGGAAAGTTGGATCCGGTAATCGGAAGAGAATCAGAGATTACGCGGCTCATTCAGATTTTAAGCCGCAGAACAAAGAATAATCCCTGTCTGATCGGCGAACCGGGCGTAGGCAAGACCGCTGTTGTGGAAGGACTTGCCCAGATGATCTCAACAGGAGAAGTACCGGAGACGATTGCAGGCAAAAGGCTTCTGACCCTGGATTTATCCGGCATGGTGGCAGGCTCCAAATACCGCGGGGAATTTGAAGAAAGAATCAAAAAAGTGATTGCAGAAGTAATTGAAGACGGTGAAGTGCTATTATTCATCGATGAGATTCATACCATCATCGGAGCAGGCGGGGCGGAAGGCGCCATTGATGCTTCCAATATATTAAAGCCGTCTCTGGCGCGGGGAGAACTGCAGTTAATCGGTGCAACCACCATTGAAGAATACCGCAAATATATTGAAAAGGACTCGGCCCTGGAACGGCGTTTCCAGCCGGTGACTGTGGAAGAGCCATCCGAAGAGGCAGCGGTGGGTATATTAAGAGGTTTAAAAGGCAGATACGAGGAACATCATAAGGTTGTGATTACGGATGAGGCCATCAATGCAGCAGTGAAGTTATCTTCCCGTTATATCAACGACCGCTTTCTACCGGATAAAGCCATTGATGTGATTGATGAGGCATCCTCCAAGGTTCGCCTTGCCACCTTTACGGAACCCTCTGAAATCAAGGAACTGGAGGCAGAAATTGAGCTTTTAGAAGACCAGAAGGAAGCTGCCATTAAGTCAGAGGCATACGAAAAGGCTGGTACTATAAAGAAAAAGCAGGAGAAAAAGAGGGAAAAGATCGATAAGATCCGTGATAAATGGCAGAAAGAAAAAGCCACTAATACTCCAGTCGTCGACGAAGGGGAGATTGCAGATGTTGTATCGACCTGGACAAAGATCCCGGTAAAGAAACTGGAAGAGGGAGAAAGCGAGCGCCTGCGGAACTTAGAAGCCATTCTTCATGAACGGGTGATTGGTCAGGAAGAGGCTGTTACTGCAGTTGCAAAAGCGATCAGAAGAGGAAGGGTAGGCCTAAAGGATCCAAAGCGCCCCATCGGTTCCTTCCTGTTTCTTGGACCTACGGGAGTGGGAAAGACAGAACTTTCCAAAGCTCTTGCAGAATCCATGTTCGGTGTGGACAGCGCTTTAATCCGTGTTGACATGTCTGAATATATGGAGAAGCACAGCGTATCAAAGATTATCGGTTCCCCGCCAGGATATGTGGGCTATGATGAAGGCGGACAGTTAAGTGAAAAGGTTAGAAGAAATCCGTATTCGGTGATTCTCTTTGACGAGATTGAAAAGGCTCATCCTGATGTATTCAACATTCTGCTTCAGGTGCTTGATGACGGTCATATCACAGATGCCCAGGGAAGAAAGATTGATTTTAAAAATACCGTAATTATAATGACTTCCAATGCAGGAGCGGAAAATATCATATCTCCAAAACGTCTGGGATTTGGTGCTGCAGCCGACGAAAAGGCTGATTACAAGCTTATGAAAGACCGGGTTATGGAAGAAGTCAAGAAGCTGTTTAAACCGGAATTTGTTAACAGAATCGATGAAATTATTGTGTTCCATCCGTTAAATAAGACTCATATGAAAGATATTGTGACCATTATGATGAAAGACATTATGAAACGTACTTCCGAACAGATGAGCATCACAATTGAGATTGATGAGGCAGCTAAGGATTATTTAATCCAGAAGGGCTATGATGAAAAATACGGTGCGAGACCCTTGCGGCGTACCATTCAGAGCAGCTTAGAGGATAAGCTTGCAGAAGAGATCCTTTCCGGAACTGTAAAAACAGGCGATACAGTTTTGATTACTGCAGGAGATGACGGACTGAAATTTTCTGTAAGAGAGCTGATAAACAGCTAGCCAATTGATTGCAATTCGTGTATAATAACTACAAGCGAAAGGATCTTTTCTTCGCCAACAGGGATAAGCAAAGAAAATACTAGGAGGGCAAACCGATGCCGGTAATTGAAGAATTAATCCGCACAGAAAAGAACGGTACAATCAGCTTTGGTAATTACAAATTAGGAACAAAGTCAAAATTACAGGATTTTGAGCACGATGGTGATTTATATAAAGTTAAGACATTTTATGAGATAACCAAGCTGGAGCGTAACGGAATGTTTGTATACGAATCCGTACCAGGAACTGCAGTGGAGATGTTTACAGTATCTGATGACGGTGTGGAATTTGAAGTGGAAGGCGATAAGGATGCTCAGCTGACAGTCCAGCTGGCAGAAGATACCGAGTATGAAGTGTTTGTCAACGGAGCTGCAGCAGGCGGTATGAGAACCAACATGAGCGGGAAACTGTCAGCCAGCGTGGAACTGAACGAAGGAACACCAGTGAAGGTAAAGATCAGCAGAAAGTATTGAAACTTTAGTCCGGGTCCGGCTCTTTTTCTGAAAGAGATTCGGGTCCGGATTTTTCTTGTTTAACCAGGAGGTACCAATGGCGAAAGGAAAAACAACTGCATTTTTTTGCAGGGAATGCGGTTATGAATCGGCAAAGTGGCTTGGCCAGTGTCCGGTCTGCCGTGAATGGAATTCATTTGTTGAGGAGCCGGTGGCAAAGGCAGAAGCTTCCGGAAAACGGGGGATTTCAAAGATCGCAGCTGACGGAGGGATAGGCGGAAAGATAAAACCTGCCAGACTGTCTGAGATCGTACTTGACGAACAGGACCGGATGAAAACCGGGTATGAGGAGTTAGACCGGGTTTTAGGCGGGGGTGTGGTAAGAGGCTCTTTAGTCCTGGTAGGCGGAGATCCGGGTATCGGAAAATCCACCCTTCTGCTGCAGGTATGCCGGAATCTGGCATTATCAGAGAAGAAAGTTTTATACATATCAGGAGAAGAATCATTAAAGCAGATTAAACTGCGGGCGAACCGGATCGGGGAAGTGAAGGGAGATCTGCTGTTTTTATGTGAAACAAACCTGGATCTCATAGAAACTGCCATTCAAGAGGAAAAACCGGATGTTGTGATTATTGATTCCATACAGACCATGTTCCGGGAAGAGATCTCATCTGCTCCAGGCAGCGTAAGCCAGGTAAGGGAATCCACGAATCTGCTCATGCAGATCGCAAAAGGCAAAGGAATTGCTATATTTATCGTTGGCCACGTAACAAAAGAAGGCGTGGTTGCAGGTCCCAGAGTGCTGGAACATATGGTGGACACGGTTTTATATTTTGAAGGAGAGAGAAGTGCATCCTACCGGATCATCCGGGGAGTAAAGAACCGGTTCGGATCCACCAACGAGATCGGTGTATTTGAAATGGTAGAAAGCGGACTGGCTGAGGTAAAGAATCCCTCTGAATTTATGTTAAGCGGAAGGCCGGAGGATGCTTCCGGGGCAGTAGTCGCCTGCTCCATGGAGGGAACAAGGCCCATGCTGATTGAGGTACAGGCCCTCATTACCCCCACTGCCTTTGGTATGCCAAGACGTACGGCGGCAGGCACGGATTATAACCGGGTAAATCTTCTGATGGCTGTTTTAGAAAAGAGGGGCCACTATGATCTGTCCCATTTTGATGCTTATGTGAATATTACCGGAGGACTTCGCATGAATGAACCGGCACTGGATCTGGCAATACTTATGGCAATTGTTTCCAGCATGAAGGACAGAGCCATTGATTCCAAAACCATCATATTCGGAGAGGTGGGATTATCAGGAGAGGTGAGAGCAGTTTCCATGGCACAGCAGAGAGTAAATGAGGCAAAGAAGCTGGGATTTCATACCTGCATTCTGCCGAAGATTTCACTGGAAAAGATGGGAACTGTTGAGGGGATTAAGCTGATCGGCGTGGAAAACGTAAGGGAAGCAATTGCTGGTATTTCAAATTAATAAAAGAAACAGAGAGCTTTAAAGGACAGCGTTTTGTATCTGCATTGCAGTTATAAAACCTGCCCTTTTTCGCTGTATGACTACAGAAAATGACAAGATATATAATAATACAGCTAAAAATTCATATATAATCTGACGCTTTCGTCTGCTAAAATATAACTATCATGCAACATTAAATATGATAGTTTATCAGGAGGATGTATTATGAGAAAAACGTATTTTAAGCGGATCTCTGCGCTTGTGCTGGCCGGTCTGATGGCTGCATCTGCAACCGGATGCTCCAAAGGCAGCAAGGAAGAAACCACAGTGGCAGCAACAGAGCAGACCACAAAAGCAGAGGTAAAGCAAACACAAGACCAGAGCAAAACTGCAGGAGGGGATGCTGTAACACTGCGTCTGGTACACTATATGGGAGAGCAGTCCAAGCGGGATGCACTGGATGCCATGCTGGAAGCATTTAAAGCAGAATATCCAAGCATCAATGTTGAAGTGGAGGTAGTAGCTTCCTCTTCCTATATTGCTACTTATAAGAATTACATTGCAGCAGGAGAAGCTCCTGATATCATGTTCGGAAAACCCCAGACGATGAAGGAATTCGTAGATGGCGGATATTTCATGGATCTTTCCAATGAAGAGTGCATGAAAAACGTTCTCCCTATGTTAAAGGATGAATGTACAGTAAACGGAGGCGTTTACGGGTTCCCTCTGGACGCACAGGTAAAGGCATGCTTCTACAACAAAAAGATGTTTAAGGAAGCGGGAGTAGAGGTTCCAAAGACCAGAGAAGAGTTCTTCAAGGTAGCTGATACCTTTAAGGAAAAAGGAATTAACCCGTTTATCCATCCATATAATTTCATTCATGGAGTATTTCATGAGTTAGATTCCTTCTTCACCTCTATGGCTGTAGGTACAGACAATAAGACGGTTTGGAGAGATTCCCAGGAGGGAACAAAAGAGTTATCTGACAACGCAGTTGTCAAAGACGCAATGGAGATGTTCTCCAGATTTGCATCTTATAAAGATCCGGGTGACACAGCTGTTGACCAGACACAGGGAATTCAGAACTTCGCAGCAGGCCAGAGACCGATGTATATGAACGGCGGATGGCTGATGGGCGATGTAATGGCTGCAAGCCCTGACGGAGAATTCGGTATGTTCCCGACTCCATGGTCTGATAAGCCGGAGGATAATAAGCTTTGGGTTGGTATTGACGATGTATTTGTTGTATCTTCCCAGACAGAGCATAAGGATGAAGTTATGGCATTACTGGACTTTTTCGCCAATGAGCAGTCCTCAAAGATCTGGATGGAAACAGCAAAGCTTATGACAAGCAATGTGAATGTGTCAACGGATGATTCCGATGAGTTTATTAAGGAAATCAAATCTTACATCGATAATGATATGATAGTATCCAAGAGTCAGGTTCCGGATTATACATCTGAGTACAGCACCGCGTTCCGTACCAAGCTTCAGGAATTTGTCACATTAGATGACAGCCAGCGTGATGTTGCCAAGTTGCTTCAGGACATTGATTATGAGATCGCATCCATTCGACAGTAGTTTTTGAAGTAATGATATAAATTCAGAAAGTCAGGGTGGCAGTGTAGCGGGAGCTATATGACTCCCTGGCTTTTCTATTTCCAAGTTGGAGGCAGTATGAACCGAAAAATGAAAAAACAGCTTCAGGAGTTTACTTTTATTTTGCCTGCACTGGTTATGTTTACAATATTTGTAGCATATCCGTTTCTGCAGGGATTTCCCATCTCTTTTACCAAATGGGATGGTATGAGTCCTGTCAAGGCATATGTCGGGCTTAAAAACTATATCAGAATCTTTCAGGATGCAAATGTAACGAATGCCGTTAAGAATACCCTGCTGTTTACGGCTGTTACAATGGTTTTTTCCAATCTGTTCGGTTTGTTGTTTGCCCTGATGATTTCAAAGAAATCAAAACTTAATAACGTTTTAAGAACCTGCATCTTTATGCCCTACTGCCTCAGTCTGGTGCTTTCCTCTTATATCTGGCGATACGTTTACAGTGATGTGTTTTACGACAAATTTGGGATTGCCAGTCCGCTTGGAAATACAGCCTGGGTTATGATTGGACTTGCCGTTATCTCCATATGGAGGGATGCGGGATACTGCATGGTGGTTTATATCGCAGCCATTCAGGGAGTTTCAAAAGATTATTATGAGGCGGCAGAGCTTGAGGGTGCCACTTCCTGGCAGAAATTTAAAGCAATTACATTTCCAATGATTGCTCCTGCAGTTACCGCTAATTTTACCCTTTTGCTGGCATGGGGAATGAAAGTATTTGATTATCCCATGGCAGCCACTGCAGGCGGTCCGGGAAGAGCATCGGAAACGGTGGCAATGCTGATTTACAACAATCTGTTTACTTACTTTAAGGCGGGCTACGGGCAGGCGATTGCAGTGGTGTTTACCATTTCTATTTTTGCAGTCAGTACGCTGGTTTCAAAAACCTTAAGAGCCAGGGAGGTGGAGATCTGATGAGTAAAAAATTTCAGAAATATTTGTCGGTGCTAATAAAGCTGGCAATAACACTGCTTGTAATCAGTCCGTTTTATATTGCTTTGATTTATTCTGTGAAATCGAAGCAGGAAATGGTAACAGACCGCCTGGCATTTCCAAAAACCATACACTGGGACAACTTTACCAGAGCCATTGAAACTTCTAATTTTGGACTGGCACTGAGAAACAGCCTTGTTACAACTGTAGTGGCAGTTTTATTCATCACGCTGACCTGTACTATGGCTTCATATATTATCGCACGAAAAAATAACCGGTTCTATAACCTGATCTACTATCTTTTTGTAGGTGCGATGATTATTCCGTTTCAGTCAATCATGACTCCGCTTTATATTGACATGACACGGTGGAAGCTGTTAAATACGCTTCATGGCTTCATTTTTGCAAAAATCGGATTCCAGATTGCATTTACGGTGCTTTTAGTATCGGGATTTGTAAAAAGTATTCCAAAAGAATTAGAGGAAGCTGCAGCCATTGACGGCGCAGGCATGTATTCTGTCTTCTTTCGGATTGTATTTCCTCTGATGAAGCCCATTGTGCTGACTTCCATTGTTTTAAACGCTCTCAATGTATGGAATGATTTTCAGATGTCTCTGACGCTGCTTCAGCAAAAACAGGTAAGGAACATACCCCTGACGCAGTATTTCTTTTTCGGAGAAAACAGCATTGAGCTGGGACTGGCATTTGCGCTGTTTATTCTTTCTGTTATACCTATATTAGCGCTGTATCTGATGCTGCAGAAGTATATAATAGGAGGAATTACCCAGGGTGCGGTGAAAGGATGATGTTACAAAAACTGCCCCTGCTCCGGCGTTGACATTCTTTTGCCAAGTTGCTATAGTGGGAAAAGACAGGGGGTTAAATTATGGAATCTGCAGAAAAACGCATTCATTTCAGAAAAACGCTTTATTTTAAAATGATTGCAGTAACAGCACTGCTGGGGGTCACATTTCTTCTTGCTCTCGTATGCATCTATCATGTCACCTGTACATGGTTTAAGACAGAACTGACTTATCAGTCCGATACATTGACGGAGCAGATTTGTAAAAATGTGGATATATCTTTAACGGAACTGATGGAAGGGACCATTCCCCTGACAGCCACTAACAAACGTCTGACCCCGCTTCTTAGAACTGTGACCGGACCGGGCAAAGCAAATGACCCGTTTTTAAAGCCCAGAGTGAGAAAACAGCTGGAAGAAATGCTCAGCACCAATTATGACATCAACTGGATCTCTGTAGTGGATATGTCTGATACCGTATATTTAGCATGCCGGGACAGCAGACCGAAAGAGGGAAGACCTGCTGAGGAATCTGTTCTGAAGCTGTTTTATGATAATAAAGAGGATATTTCACACCGCCCGGGCAATACCATATGGACAAGAAGTACAAGCGAAGACGGGATTATCGTCATGCGGTATATGTTTGATGAAAATACCATGAAATTCAGCGGCTGTGTTATTGCAGAACTTAAAAATACGGTTTTAAAAGATATTTTTAAGGATATAGACAGCAGCAAGGTAGGCAATTTTACGCTTTATGACATAAACGGCAATCTTTTATTTACAACCAGTGAAAGAAATTATTTACAAGCCGGTGTGACGCAGAAAGAAGAAAAGAACGGTTATCTATATGCCGAATACCATATCAACAGGGGAAGAATTAAGATTGCTCATGAGGTAGACTTAAAGGCGAAAAATGAACGGTTTTCTGATCTGCTTTATTTTATATCCTTTATCGGATTGTTTATCTTTGTACTTATTATTATCTTTTTATGGCTGATGTTCGGGAATATGGCCGGCAATCTCCGGATCCTGCTGCGTAATATCACCCGCGTATCAATGGGGATTTTTGAACTGGAACTAACTTCATTTGCCAAAGGGGACCAGATGGACCTGATTTCTGAACATATCAGTCAGATGGCCGGCCGCATTCAGACCCTGATGGATGAGATCAGAAGTGCAAAGGAGATACAGCAGCAAAATGAATATAAGCTGCTGGAGTTCCAGTATCATGAACTTCAGGCTCAGATTAATCCCCATTTTCTGTTCAATATACTTCAGTCAATCCATGGAATTGCACAGATTAACGGTGATAAACAGGTGAGCAGGCTGATCGGTCTGCTGGCCAGATTTTTCAGAAGAAATATAGAGAGAAGCAAAAACACCTGCAGTTTAAACGCAGAGATGGAATATATTAAAAACTATACGGAGCTTTATAAAAATATCTATCCGGACAGGCTGGAAGTGGAATGGGATGTAGATGAATCACTTCTTGATATGATGGTGCCAAGCTGTATTTTGCAGCCCATTGTGGAAAACTCACTTGTTCACGGGATGGAGCCG
>JAEWPQ010000274.1 GCA_023460575.1 Bacillota bacterium | reverse complement strand
GTATGAAGTTATCCGGTATCTCACCAGATGGACGTATCGTGGAAATGATAGAAATTCCGGAACACCCCTGGTTTATCGCAACTCAGGGACACCCGGAACTGAAGTCCAGACCAAACAGACCTCATCCACTGTTTCGGGAATTCATCCGCGCTGCTGTGAAGCATCAGTAGAATGTATTGATTTTTTGCAGAATTATGGAGCCCGCACTCTTTTACAAGAGGCAGGCTCCTTTTTTCACTTTATTATCATTTTTTTCAGCTGATTTTCAAAGCACTTTGCTTAGAATAAAGAATATTAAGATATGGGCCGGATAAAAAATATAAAAAAAGTATTTCATGCTTTTCCCTTTTTCCCCATTGTATAATAAAATAAACGGCAGAGCCCCTATCATCATCCACTGGATTGAATATCGGTCTATATGGATCACATTAAATCCCAAAAGAGGGAAGATAACTCTTAATGTATAATAAAGAGCATCATAATCATAATAGTCTAATCTTGAAATGATTCTGGGAACTATTCCAGCCATCGTAATGAAGGAGAATAGGAAGCAAAAAAGAGAATAACAGATTGCTATATATTTTTTATTATCTTTTATTAAATAAAGGAGTACTCCCAGGGATACAAAAACAAATCTCCCTTCGTTAAAGAACATATTTCCCATAAACCCTGCGAATAGATAAATGATATTATCAGAGTATATGTCAACATAATAACAAATAAATAGTCCAGCCACCTGCCAAATACAATAACACAATAAGTAAGTCAGGAACTTAGGATGATTTTCACGTTTATATTCAATCAACCTTATTATTACCCCAATACAAAATAAAGTCACAAATATATTATTGCTTACCAGATCACCATCAGCGAAACAGTTTAATATGTAATCCAGGATTCCCATGCCCAGACCAAACAGATACATTCGTATCAAATAGAGTTTTTTATTGCTTGTATAGGAAAACCCTGTTACCATGCAAAAAACGAATATAGGGGCAGACATTCTTCCAATATACCGAAACCAGATTGGAGCATATGGAAAAAACAGACCAATGTGATCTATCACCATGAAGGCTAAAGCCAATATCTTCAAACTAAAAGTAGTCAAATATTCACCTCTCTAAATGCATAATACAATTCATCATTCAGCTGCAGGCAAAACACTTCCGTGTACCGCCCTCAAATGATTTAATCATAACACAGATAACAAGTATCCTCAACATAATCTAATTCCCCCAACCCGGTCATTCCCTCTGTTTTCCAAATTCTCCTGTCCGCCCCTGAAACACCAGTAAACTCCATTATTTCCAGAAAGTTACCAGTAGAAGGAACCTGCTTCCAGTCATCCGGCTTCATTTTTATTCTGAAACTAAGAATTTACTTTATATTATTATTTTCTTGCATTTTTTTCTTGCACTTTTCTCATCTTCTGTTATAATATAATGCAACGTGTGTCTACACGGAGGACACTTGTTCTTGCATGAGACACACAAAAAGGAGGATAAAATTATGAAATTGAAAAAAGTATTTGCACTGACTATGGCGGCATGCTTAAGCGCCAGTGTAATCGCCGGATGCAGTTCCAGTCCCCAGACTGCAAAGGATAACGGTGAGAAGGTAATTAAGATCGGAGTTTTTGAACCAACCACCGGAGAGAACGGCGGCGGCGGAATGCAGGAAGTATTAGGTATCCGTTACGCCAACCAGACTCATCCAACTGTGAAGATCGGCGGAGAAGATTATCAGGTTAAATTAGTGGAAGTTGATAATAAATCAGATAAGACAGAAGCCGTTAACGCAGCACAGAAGCTTGTCAGTGAAAAAGTTTCCGTAGTACTGGGCAGCTATGGTTCCGGTGTATCCATTGCGGCCGGGCAGATCTTCGCAGATGCAAAGATTCCTGCAATCGGAGCTTCCTGTACCAATCCTCAGGTTACCCAGGGCAACGATTTCTATTTCCGTGTATGCTTCTTAGATCCGTTCCAGGGTACTGTTATGGCAAACTACGCCAATGACAACGGAGCAAAGAAAGCCGCCGTTATCACCCAGCTTGGCGACGATTATTCCTCCGGACTTGGTTCTTTCTTTAAGACAGCATTTACAAAGCTTGGTGGAACAATTGTAAGCGAAGAGCAGTTCCAGACCAACCAGACAGATTTTAAGGCAATCTTAACCAACATCAAGGCACAGAACCCTGACATCATCTTCGCACCTTCTTCCATTACAACGGCTCCGCTTATCATCAAGCAGGCCCGTGAGCTTGGAATTACAGCTACCATCGCTGCAGGTGATACATGGGAGAACTCAACCATCATTGAAAATGCAGGCGACTCTGCCAACGGCATCGTGCTCTCCACTTTCTTTGATGAGGCAGAACCGGCTAACGATGAAGCTGCTTCTTTCATCTCCGGTTACAAGACATACTTAAAGGAACAGAAACAGGACGAAATCATTCCTGCCGTAGCAGCTCTTGGATATGACGCATACTTAAGTGCACTTAAGGCAATTGAAACTGCAGGCTCCACAGATGGTACAGCAATCCGCGATGCATTAAAGGGAGTTACCATTGACGGTGTTACAGGAAGCATCTCCTTTGACGAAAACGGCGATGCAAAGAAAGATATGGCATTTATCAAGACCGTTGAAGACGGCAAGTTCAAATTCTTAACAACAACTACAGTAAAATAAACGCACATACCGCGACAAAGCAGTCACAAACGGATGAGTGGGGACGTTTTTCTTTCCCCACTCGTTCCATTTGCAGGCTGATTTTATGCATATTCCATACTAAACAGATAGGAGGCATTTTGCCACATGAGTCTTTCAACCTTTTTACAGCAGTCCCTGACCGGTATCTCCTTAGGCGGTGCTTACGCACTCATTGCCATTGGTTACACGCTGGATTACGGCATCCTGCGGCTCATCAATTTCGCACACGGTGACATCTTTATGATGGCAGGCTATTTTATGATTTTTGCAATGGCAACTTTTCCATGGTATATCGCCATTCCCATCGTTTTACTCATCACCGTCTTTTTAGGTGTTTCCATTGAGCGGGTGGCATACCGTCCTTTACGTACCGCACCAAGAATGTCTGTTATGATTTCTGCAATCGGTGTTTCCTACCTGCTGCAGAACCTGGCTACTTACTTATTTACGGCACTTCCAAAAGGATATCCGGAAATTCCGTTTTTAAAGAAAATTTTTAAAATCGGCGGTCTTTCCGCATCCTTTGTTACATTTCTCACACCAGTACTTACTTTAATCATTGTATATGCCCTGATTATTCTCATTAACAAGACTAAAATCGGCATGGCTATGCGTGCTGTTTCCAAAGATTACGATACCGCTTCCTTAATGGGAATCAAAATCAACCGCGTTATCACCTTTACATTTGCCATCGGCTCTCTTCTGGCTGCTGTAGGCTCGATTCTGTATTTTACAGACCGTATGACCGTTTTTCCATTCTCCGGCTCCTTACCTGGCCTGAAATGTTTCGTAGCAGCAGTATTCGGAGGTATCGGAAGCATTCCCGGCGCTGTAATCGGCGGATTTATCCTGGGACTTGGGGAAACAGCTCTGGTCGCCATGGGTTATTCCACATTCAGCGACGCATTTACCTTTGTTCTGTTAATCATCATTCTCCTGATCAAGCCAACCGGCCTGTTTGGTGAGAAGACAACCGATAAAGTGTGAGGTGTCATCTATGAAAAAGAAAGTATTATCCAAAAACAAACTTTATACCCTGATTGCCTTATTATTCATCATCGGCATTCTGGGCTTTTTACAGGCTAACAGTGCCCAGTACAGCTATCAGATCTCCATACTGGAACGAAGCGCCATTTATGCGGTGGTTGCCGTTTCCATGAACTTACTGACTGGCTTTACCGGTCTGTTCTCCCTTGGTCAGGCTGGTTTTATGGCAATCGGAGCCTATACAGTGGCCGTTCTCACCATCCCTGTGGAAACCAGAGCCAGTGTCTACTATGTAGACGGTATTGCTCCTTTCCTGGCAAATCTTCAGTGCCCTTACTGGCTGGCTCTCATCATTGCAGGAGTGTTTGCTGCAGGAGTTGCCGCTCTGATTGGTATTCCGGTTCTCCGCTTAAAAAGTGATTACCTGGCAATTGCTACTCTGGGATTTTCTGAAATTATCCGTGCTGTGATCGCTGCACCCCAGTTAAACAAGGTGACAAACGGTTCTTATGGATTAAA
>JAEWPQ010000273.1 GCA_023460575.1 Bacillota bacterium | reverse complement strand
CAACAAAGTGGTTCTGCTTCTGGATTGCGAAACATTAGTTAATAACTCATAAAGGACGGCTATCTATGTTAACACTCTCACAGCAAGACTTCACACGGCTGGTTCAGTTCGTGAAAAAAAATTACGGCATCGATCTTTCTAAAAAGATGCAGCTGATTATGGGGCGGTTATCCAATACCATTATCTCAATGGGATACACCTCCTTTACAGATTATATAGATCAGATTACCTCTTCAAGAAACCCGGCCGACCTCGAAGTAATGCTGAATAAGCTTACAACAAATTATACTTATTTTATGAGGGAAGAGGCCCATTTTAACTTCTTCCGGGATACCATTCTCCCATACTTGTTAGCTACTAAGAAAAACAAGGTTTTAAGTATATGGAGTGCAGGCTGTTCTTCTGGTGAGGAACCCTATACAATTTCAATGATTATAAAGGAAACCCTGGGGGCGCAGGCCGCCCTCTGGGATACCCGGGTTCTGGCTACCGACATATCCCAGAACGCCTTGCGGGCTGCAAAGGAGGCCGTGTACGACGAAGACTCCCTCAAAAATTTATCACCTGCATGGATATCTAAATATTTTGTTAAAACAGCAGAAAAGGGAATCTATGCCGTAGCACCTTCCATTAAATCCAATGTTATTTTCCAGACATTTAACTTAATGGATCCCATTCGGTTCCGATTAAAATTTGATGTCATTTTCTGCAGAAATGTAATGATTTATTTTGACCAGAACACCAAAGACGCATTAATCCAGCGTTTCTATGATGCGACTGCTCCAGGCGGATATTTACTGATTGGACATTCGGAGACGATAAACAAGGAAAAAACGCCTTATAAATATCTCATGCCAGCTACATACCGAAAAGAATAATCTGCCTAATATAAAATCTATTTACTGGCGTAAAAACCGGTAAATGGATTTTATATTACACAGATTTATCCATATAATAAGGATGACCATAAAAATCATTTTCTGACTGTATAATTTCAGTATAAAGAATGGAGTATATTATGAATGAGAAAATTAAAGTTTTTATAGTAGATGATTCCATGCTTTTTCGCAAGGTTTTAATTGATAATCTCTCGCAGAATCCAAATATAGAAGTAGTCGGGTATGCCATCGATGCATTTGATGCAGAGCGTAAAATCCCTGCAGTAAAACCTGATGTGGTTACGGTAGATGTGGAAATGCCGCGTTTAAACGGCATTGATTTTGTAAAAAAACTGCTTCCGATCTATCCGGTTCCTGTAATTTTAGTTTCTTCCATGAATTTAAATGTATTTGAGGCTCTTTCTGCAGGAGCTGTAGACTTTGTCAGAAAGCCAGATATGTCCATGAACATCAATGCTAATACATTTATTAATACATTATTGAGCAAAATTTTTATAGCATCCCGTGCGAAAATCAAGGTACCTGCAAAGGCGGCTCCTTCTGTCGTTCCTGTCGCTGCATTAGGAGGGAATAAGCCTTTCGGCCTGAATGCTTATAATACAGTTATTGCCATCGGCGCTTCAACCGGAGGAACAGAGGCCACGCTCCAGGTTTTAAAAGATCTTCCTGCAGACACGCCCGGCATCGTAGTTACTCAGCACATGCCGGAGGGATTTACCAAGATGTACGCAGACCGTTTAAACCGTCTCTGCCATATGAAAGTGAAAGAGGCACAAAGCGGTGATGCGATTGAACGCGGCCAGGTATTGATTGCTCCCGGTGATTATCAGATGAAAGTGGTCCGTATAGGAAACCGTTACAGTGTAAACTGCTATTCCGGTGAAAAGGTAAGCGGACACCGGCCTTCTGTAGATGTACTGTTTCAGTCCGTCGCAGATACAGCAGGCGCTTCCTCCGTTGGTATTATTATGACCGGTATGGGCCGTGACGGAGCAGACGGGCTTCTCAGTATGAAGAAGAAAGGTGCCTTCACCATTGGACAGGATGCGGAAAGCTGTGTGGTGTACGGAATGCCAATGGTTGCCTACAACATAGGTGCTGTGACGACCCAGGTCTCCTGCCCTAACATTTCCAATGTGCTTTTAAAGCATTTATACTCACTTTAATAAAGAAAATACAGGATAAAAAGTTAATATTTCTTATAAATTGACGATAATATAACTGTGATATAAAAGTAAAGTTATTTAGAAGCTCTCAGAAAGGAGTAATTTCATGCGTATCTCATCGAATTATCTTAATACGCTGTATAATACATCCATGATACGACAAAATCAGGACTCCAGCAGCCCGGCTTACGAATCAGCAAAAACCAATTACGATGAAATCACCATACGTTCCGCTTCCCTGGAAGATATGGATTCCAAATTTGCTGCCACGCTAAAGAATATGCTCATGAATGAAATCAAGAATCCGGCGTCCGACGAAAAGCTGAATCAGTTAACGGAACGAATGGAAAGCGGTACCTATCAGGTAGATGCCAATAAGATCGCAGAGAAGATTCTCTGGTACAAAGGAGCAGATAGTAATGAATGAGTTTACAGCTGTAGTTGAAGATCTGGTTGAACTCTTCGAAGAGTTGATTGAGATTGAACAGATAAAAATAGAAGCGGTAAAGAAGAACATGGTCTCTTACGTGGAGGACTGTATGAACAGGGAACAGGCTGCAGTGTTAAAGCTGAGAGGTCTGGAGAAAAAACGGGAAACCTGCCAGAAGAACATGGGTTTCGAGGGGTATACCTTTAAGCAGATACTGGAGGCCACGACAGGGGAGGAACACAGCCGTCTCCGGCAGCTGTTTGACACACTCTCCCACCATGTCAGCCTTTTTCAGGATACCAACGAAAGTGCCCGGGCTATGCTTGAAATAAGCTTACATAATATTAACAAAGCCATTCTGCGCACACATCAGAATAACTCAAAAGATAAAAAGAATTGGGAGGGTCTCATATGACACGATCTACATTTTCCGGCTTTACGATTGCCCAGCTTGCTATGACCGCCAGTCAGCGAGCCCTTGATGTTACCGGCCAGAATATTGCCAATATTAACACAAAAGGTTATACAAGACAGCAGGTCGACCTTGTAAGCCTTAATTTAAGGGGGGCGGACCCCACCAGCAGCAACCCGGGATCAAAGATTGGTTATGGTGTTGAGATCACAGGGATCTCCCAGATCAGGGATCCATTCCTTGATGTACAGTATCGTAACCAGATTGCAAAGGTAGGTACTGCTGATGCCCGCCAGGCAGGTCTGGATCAGCTGGCGGATATCTTTGATGAAACAGACAGAGATGCATTAAAAAAGGCTCTCAGTGATTTAAGCAGCAGTTTAGACAAGTTATCCTCTAATGCAAACAACAGCGAATTTGACAGTATCGTGCGTTCCAGATCTCAGGTTCTTTTAAACTATATTCATCAAAAGGCTTCAGATTTAAAGACCACCCGGGAAGAGACAATATACGGTCTTGAAAACACTGATATAAAGACCGTTAACGGCCTTCTCTCTGATATCGGTGAATTAAACGATACAATTTGGAAGGGTCAGATATTGGGTAACCCCTCTCTGGAACTGATGGATCAGAGAAATAGCAAGCTGGATGAACTTGCTGGTTATCTTCCTATCAGCGTAAGCTACAAAGAGGTTACTATTGGCTCCAGTGAAAAATACAATTATCCTGTTGTGACAATGAACGGATCCAATGGACTTAGTTATGAACTGACAGCTGGTGAGCATGGAGAAAATTTTGCTTCCTTTTCTATGGAGGAGCATAAGGACTCTGACGGGAATCCTGATGGTACCGTACGCATTTCTATGATTCCTGCCACCAATTATCCCAAGGGTGTGGATACTTCTTCTCTGAAGACAGATGTTACCGATTATTTAAAAGACGGATCAATAAAAGGTACAGTGGATTTGCTAAATAAATCCGGTGAGCTGGATGATCCTGCTACGGATTTCAGAGGATTCGGATATTATGAAAAAACTCTGGATTCCTTTGTTCAGACCTTTGCAAAGACCTTTAATGATTTAAATGGTAACATGCAGCCTTACACAGGAGCCAATGTCATGCCATCTTCTGGAGCAGCCAATGCCATGACAACAAATGGAACACAGAAAGCAGAATTTGCATTCGGATTTTCCAACACTATCGGCAACTTTTTAACTGGTGAAACAATTAATTTTAATGGTACTGAATACACCTTTGGTG